>JAUWKY010000035.1 GCA_030613915.1 Syntrophobacterales bacterium | reverse complement strand
GCCGCAGTGAGAGACAAGGCTACCGGAGTTCGCAAGAAGATCTTTACCATCCTCTCCCTTGGCTGGACCGGCAAGCATGAGCAATGGCGGCACTACACCCGGGGGTATCTCTTCTTTGCCGCCCTGGCAACTCCTCTGGTGGTTTCTGTGCACAGTGTGGTCTCCTGGGATTTTGCCCTGGGGATCGTTCCCGGTTGGCACAGTACCATCTTTGCCCCCTATTTTGTGGCCGGCGCCATCCATTCCGGACTGGCTATGGTCTTGACCTTGATGATTCCCCTCCGCAAGCTCTTCCATTACGAAAGAATTGTCACTACCAACGTCTTGGAAAACATTGCCAAAACCATTATTTTCACCGGGCTAATAGTAGGCTATGCCTATGCAGTCGAATACTTTCTGGCCTGGTACAGTCACAACGCTGTCGAGATGGAAGCGTTTCGCTGGAGGGCCATGGGCGACTACAGCCTGCAATTCTGGATCATGGTTGTGTGCAACAGTCTGGTTCCCCTGCTCTTTTTCTTCAAAAGAATACGAACGAGCATCCCTTGGCTGCTTGGCATCTCCATTCTGATAAACGTAGGCATGTGGTACGAGCGTTTCGTCATCATCAGCGGCAGCGTGGCTCACGATTTCATCCCGCACGCCTGGGGGCTTTATGCGCCTTCAGCCATAGAGTATGGCATCATGTTCGGTAGTTTCTCGCTGTTTTTTCTCCTATTCTGTTTGTTCGCCAAACATCTGCCCTCAGTGTCTATGACGGAGATGAAGGAGACCTTGGATCATGGAGGGGGCCATGGCGACTGATATTAGTGTCATCGGGCTCTTTCCTGATGAACAAAAGACCGCTGCTGTCATAGAGGACATGTCAGGGTATCCGTGGCAGATTGACCGGGTTCACAGCCCTTTTCCCAGTCACAAGATTTTTGACGCTTTGAAGCTCAAGAAGAGTCCGGTAGGGTGGTTTACCCTTGCCGGCGGGATATTGGGGTTTTTCACCGGTTTCGCCCTGGCAATATACACCGCTATCCAGTGGAACCTGATTGTCTGGGGCAAACCAATCGTGGCCTGGTTCCCTTTTGTTATCGTTGGGTTCGAATTCACCGTTCTTTTTTCAGTAATTGGCAACGTCCTGGGTCTCTTGATCCAAACCCGTTTACCCGACTATGAAGGCCTGGAACAATACGATCCGCGATGTTCCGCGGATCGATTCGGTATTGTTGTCTCCTGTGAGCAGGAAGATCGAGAAAAGGTGGAAGAGTTTTTTGCAAACCAAGGTGGAGAGGTCAGAGTTTTTGAGTAAGCGGTAAGCGGAAGTTGATGGAAATTACAAATCACAAAACCCAAATAACAAACAAATCCCAATGACCGAAATTCAAAATTCAAAACAACAACATCATCTCAAAAAAAGAATCCCAAATATGTTTGGGTCATTTGAAACTGGGGACCCGCCCGCAGGGTGGGGAGTCCGGAGGACCAATATTGGAATTTGAGATTTATTTGTAATTTGGTGCTTGGGATTTGGGATTTTAGATTTTGGGCTGCGGATTGCGAATTGCGAAATTTAGATTATTACGTCGCGATTTCTACGACTTCTACGATTTCTACGATTTGAACGATTTGAACGTTCCTTAAATACTTTAGATATTTTAGGCACTTTAGTTCATTTTAGCTCACTTTAGACATTTGAACCTATGGCACAGACTAAGCAAACCACTACTTCGTTCAGGACCGCGGCCATAATCTCGGGTATTTTGGTGCTGGTTGGTTTTGGAGCCTTCTTGCTCCAGCTTAGCGGCGACCACCCGGAGCGGGCCTGGCAGGCCTATCTTATCAATTTCTTACTGTGGTCGGCCATTGCCCAGGGCGCAGTTCTCTTTTCAGTGGTGATGCATCTTGCCAAAGCTAGGTGGAGCCAGCCCTTACAAAATTTGGCCGAATCATTCATCGGCTTCTTCCCCCTCTCTTTGGTCCTCTTTCTGCTGCTTTTCCTCGGCAAGGAATATCTCTTCCCCTGGCTGCACCAGGATCTTCACGGCAAGGAGGTGTGGCTCAACATTCCTTTCCTATTTTCTCGGGATCTGCTAGGTCTTGTCCTCCTCTATGGCCTGGGGCTAGCCTATTTCTTCTATGGTTTGCGCTGTAAGCGCTCCACAGGCAGCAGCAGTGATCTTGATGTTTGCCGAAGCAGGATGTCAGTTTTGGCTGTGCTTTACGTCCTTGCCTACGCCCTGGTTCTTACCCTCATCGGGTTTGATCTGATCATGAGCATGGAACCCCACTGGTATTCCACCCTCTTTGGGCCTTACACTTTTGTCAAAGCCTTTTATCTCGGCTTAGGGGCTCTGATTATTCTCGCTGCCATTTTTCGCCTTGTGCAAGGAAGCCGATCGGAACTTTCTGCCGCTCACTTTCATGATGTGGGCAAACTCTTCTTCGCATTTTGCCTGGTGTGGGCAGACTTCTTTTATGTTCAGCTCCTGGTTATCTGGTATGGAAACATTCCGGAGGAAGCAAGCTACGTCATCCAACGCACCATGATACATCCCTGGAAATCCTTGGCGTGGACTATCTGCCTGGTCAGTTTTGTTATGCCGTTCTTTGTTCTCCTGAGCAAGAAGGTAAAAACGAAACCCCTTTACATGATCGTGATTTGCGGGGTGGTCCTTGTTGGACTCTGGCTGGAACACCTTCTGCTCCTCGGGCCGGCACTCAATCACCAGGTCGCAACTCTTCCTCTCGGATTTACAGACGGGTTGATAGCACTGGGGTTTTTGGGCCTAATGGCTTTGGCAGTCACCTTCTTCTTGAAGCGTTTCCCGGAACTTATCCCGGTCACTGAAGGGGATGTGTAAACAGATGCAAAACACCTCCTCAGTTCAAAAATTCCTCACCATCCTGAAAATGAATAAGGGACCATTGTTCCTTGTGGGCTGCTGCGTCTTCTTAGTACTCGCTTTTCTCTACTACTTCTACATTCCACCAGCAACGGATATCGGTCCTGAGCAACCCATCCCATTCAGCCACCGGATTCACACAGGGGTAAAAGAGATCCAGTGTCAGTTTTGTCATCCCTATGTGGGTCGTTCCAATTATCCAGGGATCCCCCCGGTGGAGAAGTGCCTCTACTGCCACAAGTACATTATTCCTAAACATCCCGAAATTCAAAAGGAGCACAACTATTTCAATACCAAAACGCCGACCCCTTGGCGCCAGGTAAACTATTTACCGGAACACGTCCTTTTCAACCACCAGCGGCACATAAGAAAGGAAGTCGCCTGCCAGAAATGCCATGGGGCCGTGGAGACCATGGACAGGCTCAAAGGCGTCCGTTTTAAAATGGAATTTTGCATCCAATGTCACGAGAAAGAGAAGGCAAACCTAGGCTGTTGGCTGGCTTGTCATAATTAGCAATGTAGGGTGGGCACCGCCCACCAGCAAGCTGGATCTCAGGTCGGTAGGCAATGCCCACTCTACAGTTCTAGGACAAGGAGGACCACCTTATATGGCTACAACTACAAACGCTTTGCCGCAAATCCACAGGACAGCCCGGGGTTTTTGCATTACTTCTGCCGTCTGGTTTGTGATAGGCACCCTTGTTGGACTCACCACCGCAATCGAATTCATTGCCCCCGATCTTTTGGGAAACATCAGCTGGCTTGTTCTCGGCAGGATTCGCCCCGTACACACCAATATAGTGATTTTTGGCTTTGTTACCGCTGGCCTGCTGTCAGTGTCCTTCTACATGGTCCCCAGTCTCTTGCGAACAGAGCTATACAGTGAGAAGCTGGGGATGATCACTGTACTGCTATGGAATATTGCAGTGGCTGCCGCGGGCATCACCCTGGCGATGGGATACACTCAGGGTAGAGAGTATGCAGAATTGATCTGGCCGCTGGACCTTGTGGTGGTCCTTCTCTTTGGCCTCATCTGCTTCAATCTGTTTATGACCGTGAAACAGAGAAAAGAGCCCCTCCTCTATGTATCGGTCTGGTACGTTCTTGCCGCTGTCATATTGAGTGCTATCACCTATTGCATTGGCAATGTCATCTGGGTTCCAGGCTCAGGGGCCTTGGCAGGGATGCCCGATGCCATCATTCTCTGGTTTTACGGGCACAATGTCCTCGGGCTGCTGCTCACCCCTCTTGCTGTTGCCGTGGCCTATTATGTCATACCCAGTGCTAGTCGGACCCCTCTCTATAGTCACACCCTCTCGTTGGTGGGATTCTGGTCGCTCCTGGTGATGTACTCTCATATAGGAACTCATCACCTCCTCCAGACCCCTGCCCCCACCTGGCTCAAAGTGGTCTCCATTGTGGGCAGCATTGGCATGATCATTCCGGTGATGGTTGTTCTCATCAACCTCTGGTACACGGCCAAGGGAAAGCTGGGCCAGATCCAGGCTGATGTGGGGGCCAAGTTCGTCTTGGCCGGCTCAGTTATCTATCTTTTCACCTGCATCCAGGGCCCTGCGCACTCCCTGCCCGTAGTTCAACGGATCACTCACTTCAGCAACTGGGTGGTGGCTCACGCCCATATGGGAGTTCTAGGGTTCGCAGGGTTTATAGCCCTGGGGGGGATGTACTACATCTTGCCGAAAATCACCGGGAAACCTATTTTTAGCAAATCACTTGCGGAACTCCAGTATTGGTTGGTCTTGATAGGAATGAGTGGTTTCATGATCGGTTTGACCATGTCGGGTCTCATTCAGGGGCACGGTTGGCGGAGCGGAGAAACAGTCTACCGGCTCCTGCCGCAGCTTCATCATTACAATATCTTCAGGGGCGCGATGGGGGTGTTGATCGTTAGCAGTGCCCTCATTTTCCTGTACAATATCATCAGAACCATCTTTTTCAATCCTGGGGGACAAGCGTCAGGAGTAGGCAAAGAATCATGAATCTAAAAATGACACCAAAAGCCGTAATATTCGGCGGAACTTTTATCCTGGCAGCCATTGTTTTTGCGGTGGTCTACTGGCCGTGGGCCAAGAGGATCCAGACCCCTTCAGATATCCACCGCAGCCGTACCCCAGCGGAAAACGCGGGCAGAGCCACTTATATCGCTAATGGCTGCGTCTATTGCCACAGTCAATCTGTTCGTTACCTTGATTGGGGACTGGGAGCAGAAAGGGTCGCTCAAGCTGGAGACTATGTGGAAGATAGGCCCATTCTGCTGGGCTCTGAGCGAACCGGTCCCGATCTTTCCCAGGAAGGTGGCGAACATCCGGATGACTGGCATGTCGCTCATTTTATCAATCCGCGTTTCACCCGGCCCCATTCCATCATGCCACCCCTTGCCTTTCTGGGAGACAAGAAAATCTCGACACTTATCGCCTACGTTCAGGGGTTGGGATATAAAGACGCAGACCGCCGCATGGAGCGGCAGAGATTTTGGAAAGAAAAGGCTATTGAAGCCTACGAAGCCGGCCCTGAGGCCAACGTGAAATGGCTCCATGGCCATGTGCCCGAGGGTTGGCGAAAAATTCCCAACCCTTACCCCACTACTGAAGCGGGCTTGCGCAGGGGACGCAGGATTTACCAGGGTTTTTGCATCGGCTGTCATGGTCCCGTAGGTGATGGCATGGGGCCAGCCCAGCCCCATATCTATCCGCCGCCCTTGAATTTTACCATCCTCAAGGGGAGGGGGATATCCGGCGGCATTCTCTATTACCAAATCATGAATGGAATCACGGGCACCGCCATGCCTTATTTCAAACGGGAACTGGAATCGGAAAAAATCTGGGATGTGGGCAACTATGTAGCCGTTTACTTTATCGGCGAAACTGATGCGAATGCCGAACCCCGTGGTATTGACGCCTCGTGGGAACCATAGGGAGGTGGCACAAGGCACAAGGCGCAAGGTGCAGGGGGAAAAAATTTAAAACCCTGTGCCTTAAGCCTTTAGCCCTGAGCCTTTAACTATAATGTATTACCCATTTTTTATCGTATACCTTATCGCTGGCTTTGCTGTCACCCTGTGGGCCTTTTGGTGGGCTCTCAGAAATGGTCAATTCAAAGACCAACAAAGGGCCAGATTTCTGCCTTTGGATGAGCAAGGTGAGCAGCCGGCTGTGACTGTAACCAGACTGAATCGTTACCAGTCCTATTTGCTTCTGGCCTTTGCAGGTTCAGGCCTGCTGGCCCTGGCCGCGGCCGTGGTCTATATCTTAGTTACCGGCGGCTGATTTAAGTAAAAGCAGTAGGCAGTAATCAGCTGGCGCTAAGGAGTCAGAAAGGCATAAGGTGCAAGGCGTAAGGCGCAAAGAATAAGTTGAACAGAAGATTACCTCATGCCTTGAGCCCTGTGTCTGATGCCTCAGACAGACTTTAGGCACTCAAAGCAGGAGAAACAACATGAGATTTTTTGCTTTGGAAGGCTACCGTGACGTGATCCTGTTTCTTTTCCCAGCCCTGGTTTTCGTAATTCTTTTTTACCTCGGTTTGAACCGCATACATTTTCGAACAAAGGATTCCGCAGAAAGGGAAAAGCAGGTCTACTCTAGATATCCCGACGGGCTGGAAGATCGGAATGCGCCCTTTCCCCTTATTTTGATCCTGATCATCGTAGGCTTTCTTCTCTGGAGCGTGTCTTACATGGTAGGAATATCGTTTTTGGGAGTGAAAATATAATGGAAAAGACAACCTCCAAAGAATCGGTTTTAGCCACCTGGATATTCATTATCATTTTGGCAGTCTACTTTCTCATTTACAGCCTGTCTGCCTTCGTTCTTATTGGAGACCAGGGGCCTCCCGCCTGGAATTTCGACATCGTGAAAGATGTTCCCGGGGAGTCTCCCGAGGCCATCTACAAAAAACTCCCCGATCCGCAGCATGTGAAAGGGAAAAAAGGGGAATAGGTGAAAAGACTTTTGGTTCCAGTACTTCTGTTACTGACCATAATCTCTGTGGCTTATCTCGGCCTGGTGTATATAGACAATTACTTCCAGCCTTGGCGGATGAGGGAAACACCGGCCGTGCGCCCGCACGAAGAGCCGATTTTGATAATGCCACAGGGGTTGGTGCCCATCGAAGACGGGGAAGAGCTCTATAGAGCCACGAGAGGTGAAGACTTGAAATCACCTCTAGACCCCCGGAATCCAACTACCATCGAAGCAGGCAGGAGACAATATTTTCTTTACTGCGCCCAATGCCACGGGAAATACCATGACGGCAATGGGCCTGTGGGGCAGAGCTTTCACCCACTTCCCACCGATCTGCAAAGCAAGGAAGTCCAATCCCTGCCAGTGGGAGTTATTTTTAAAGAAATCAGCTACGGCATCCAAAAACCAGATGCCAGGCAGCCTGCTTTAGCCACCACCATAGCAGTGTTAGACCGGTGGCGAATAGTGACCTATGTGAAATCCCTCGGCCCACGTCAGTGAAATGATCAGTCCCCCCGAATTTTGTGAGCTTTGTGGCCTTCCTCTTCGCTACCGGAAGATCACCTCCACCTCCCATGGTAAAACGTTTTGTTTCTGCTGCATTGGTTGCAAGCAGGTTTTCCAGATGTTAATGGAAGCCACCGACTCACCCGATCCCGACTCATTTCGTGAGACAGAACTTTTCAAGAGATGTCAAGAGATTGGCATCATCCCAAGTTCTGAAGATGATTTAGTGGAAAGGGCTGGTTCTCAAGAGCTGGAGGCCGCCGCCCAAAAGCCAAGAGTCTCTGTTCGGGAGGATGGGTACCAAGAAAGTGATGTCAATGAGGTCACCTTGAGCTTGAACCTTCAAGTCAACCAGATGTGGTGCCCCGCCTGCGCCTGGGTCATTGAAGAGACTCTCAGGAGAACTCCTGGAATCATCAGCGCATCCTGTAACTTTGCCACCGACCGGGTTAGATGTGACTACGATCCGGTTCTTACCTCTCCACAGCGTATCATCGACTCTATAAAGGGGCTTGGCTACGAAGCTTTGCTGCCGGGTGAAGAGACGGAAGCCAGAGAAAGAAAGGTAGAGTTCATTCGCTTTGTTGTCTCCGCATTGCTAACCATGAATGTAATGATGCTCTCCTTTGCCCTTTATTCCGGTTTTTTTACCGAGTTCTCGCCTGAGACAATTCAGAAGCTTTCATGGCCCACCTTTGTCTTGGCCAGTGTCGTTCTCATCTATGGAGGCCGCAACATTTACCGTAGAGCTTGGATCGGGATCTCAACCGCCGCTTTTAGTATGGAAACATTAATAACAGTCGGCTCCTTCAGTGCCTATTTTTACAGCATTTATGGCCTGCTCAGCGGCAGCATTCACCTTTACTTCGACACGGCCTCAATGCTCATTACTCTCGTTCTCCTTGGAAAACTGCTGGAGAGGAGGGCCAAAGCTGAAGTCCAGGAGGACCTGGCGAATTTTTTCTCTCTCCGCCCCAGCAAAGCGAAAATTTGTTCCGAGCAGTATCCGCGAGGTCGCTACGTCGCTGCTGAACACCTTCGGCAGGGAGACATCTTCAGGGTTGAAGAAAGTGAGGTGTTAGCTGCCGACGGCTTTATTCTCGATGGTGAAGGAGCTGTGGATGAATCGTCTCTCACCGGAGAACCATTGCCTATTACCAAGAAAACTGGAGATCCAGTAAAGAGCGGCAGCAAGGTCATCCAGGGGACATTTGAGATAAGGGCCGAAAGGGTTGGAGAGGACTCTGTTGTGGGACAGATGATCGCCATTATGGAGAAGGCGTTAGGAGAACGGACACCTTTCGAGGGGAAAGCTGAACGCGCCCTACAGTGGTTTGTGCCTGTTATCATTGCCCTCGGGGTGGGAACCGGCTTGATCTGCCTCCTTTCCGGATTAAGCTTGGACAAGGCAATGATTCGGGCGGTCACCGTTATGGTGATCTCTTGTCCCTGCACCCTGGGTATCGCTATTCCTATGACCCGGGTGGCTGGTATTTCCCTGGCGGGCAGAAAAGGAATCCTGGTCCGGGATTTTATTTCTTTTGAACAGGCTGACAGGGTTAACGCTTTCGTTCTCGATAAGACAGGGACAGTAACCAAGGGACAATGGTCGCTTCGCGAGATCATCGCGCTTGACTCTTTGTCTGAAGCAGAGCTCCTCGCCTTGGCTGCATCGCTGGAAAATGAGTCGGATCATCTCATTGCCGCCGAGATCACCAGAGAAGCGGCGAGAAGACAGGTGCAACCGCTGAGCGTGGAGGGTGTAGAGGTCTCTGAGAATGGAGTATCGGGCGTCGTTACAGACAGAAAAGTCAAAATTGGATCGCGAAGGTTTCTTGCTGCTGAGTTGGAGGCCAGCCCCGACCTACCTGTTGCCGAAAACAGGCCTGAACATTCTTTGGTCTTTATGAGTTATGCAGGTCGAGTGTGCGGTGTTTTCGTCTTTGGCGACGAATTGAAACCCAACTCAATCCAGGCGGTCAGCCGTCTACATGGGGCCGGTTATAGGGTTGCTCTGGTGTCCGGAGATGATGATCAAACTACCAAGGCAATTGCCAAAGAAGTAGAAATCGACGAGGCACAAGGCGGGAAACTGCCCCAGGAAAAAGCCAGCTTCATTGCTGCCCTGCAGCAGCAAGGACAACTGGTGGCCATGGTTGGCGACGGCATCAATGATGCCCCTGCCCTGGTCCAGGCGGACCTGGCCATTGCGGTTCATTCTGGTAGCGACTTGGGCAAGGAGGCGGCAGATCTTACCTTGATGCGGGGCGATCTTCTGCAGCTATGGGACTTTGTCCTGCTGGCGAAAGAGGTTAAGAAAAAGATCCATCAAAATCTTGGCTTTTCTTTCATCTATAACCTTGTTAGCATTCCAATAGCCATGAGCGGATTGCTCACCCCCCCCATTGCAGTCTCTGCCATGCTATTGAGTAGCTTGAGCGTGATTGGTAATACAATTTTACTACTAAAAAAGGGTTAAGTGACACATGTCATGTAGGAGCAACCTCCCGGTTGCGATCTAGGATCTTGAGACTGCTTTTTTCGCAAGCGGAGCTTGCTCCTACAGGAATTGCTATAAACTATGTGGGGTAATGCCTTATGGCGGGCACAGAGGCCCGCCCCACTGCACAGAGGCCCGCCCCACATTTACGATTGCGGATTGCGAATCTCGGATTCAACTCGTCCTCGTTCTTTATATAGAGAGGCAAAAGTTGAGGGAAATTACAAATCACAAAACCCAATGACTAAGGTTTCAGTGTTCAGTGTTCAGTGTTCAGGTTTCAGCTTTTTTGTTTTTCTTCCCTGACACCTGACACCCGACACCTGAAACCCTGATATTTGGTGCTTGGGATTTGGGATTTAGGAATGCGGATGTGGGATGGTAGCACTCTAGAATCAGATCGAATGATTTTAGGCATTTTTTTTTACTTTAGCTCACTTTAGGCATTTTAACCACTCCCTTCCCTACCCCTTCCCTTTTTGACAGGCTATAATTTAGTGTTTAATATTTTCTACATAACTGCGACTAACTTGATAGGATGAATTTCAATAATGGCTGGCCAAGCGGAGGAATGGGCCAGCGGTGGTGAGAAGGAGGAAATTATGGAAAGTGGTATGGATATTCAGAACACCGGGCTTCGGGGTGTGGTTGTCGCCAGCACAAATATTGGCGAGGTAGATGGCTCCGTCGGGCGTCTCGTCTATCGAGGCTATCTCATCAAGGATTTGGCCGGTAAAGCTTCTTTTGAAGAAGTTGTTCATCTATTACTGAATGAGAGACTACCCAACAGTGAAGAACTCAAACCTTTCTCAGCCCTACTT
>JAUWKY010000140.1 GCA_030613915.1 Syntrophobacterales bacterium | reverse complement strand
AGTTGATTAAAAACAATGTCAAATGAACCTCTCTTAATCGTTAATGACCTGAAAGTCTATTTCGATACTGATCAAGGCGTGGCAAAGGCCGTTGATGGCGTGAGTTACCAGGTGGGGCAGGGCGAGACGGTCTGTCTGGTGGGTGAGTCCGGATGTGGCAAAACAGTCTCCGCCCTTAGCATTCTTGGCCTCCTGCCGCAGCCACCGGCGAAGGTCGCTGGCGGCACCGTTACCTTTAAAGGACAAAACCTCCTTGATTTGGGTGAACAGGATTTGCAGCAAATCAGGGGTCGGAAAATCTCCATGGTGTTCCAGGAACCGATGACCTCACTGAACCCGGTTTTCACCATCGGCTACCAGATAGAGGAAGTGCTCACCACCCATGAGCACGTGAGTCCCAACGAGGCCGAGGAGAGGACCATTAAACTGCTGCACGATGTGGGCATTCCTTCGCCAGAGGAACGAATCCACGACTACCCTCACAACCTGAGCGGCGGGCAGCGTCAGCGGGTCATGATCGCCATGGCTCTCGCCTGCAACCCTGATCTGGTTATTGCAGACGAACCGACCACTGCCCTGGATGTGACCATTCAAGCTCAGATACTCAACCTTTTTGGAGAGCTTCAGGAAAAAAGAGGAATGGCCATCTTGCAGATAACCCACGATCTCAGTGTGGTTGCGAGCGTGGCCGACCGGATCTACGTGATGTACGCTGGGATTGTGGTGGAGGTGGGCTCGGTCTGGCAGATTTTCCATGAACCTTGTCATCCCTATACCATGGGGTTACTGGAATCATTGCCTGGTCGCAGGGAAAGGGGGCAAGAATTGGCCACCATCCCTGGGGCAGTTCCTGATCCCACCAGGAAACCTCCAGGTTGCCCGTTCCATCCCCGTTGCTCCCATGTCCAAGATAGTTGTCGCAGTCAGTTTCCAGAGATGTGCAACTTCGCTGACAGCCACCTGGCAAGGTGTCCAATTATTCACGCACAAAAACGGCGAGACGGAGATTAGAGGTCAGTAGGCAGAGGTCAGATTGCGAAATTAAGATTTATTTCTCTAGTTGTTTTTTTATTTTCAATCCGCAATCCGCAATCTGCAATCATAAATGTAAGATGGGCACTGCCCATCTCGATAGTAATAATGTGTAGGGGCGGGGTTTACCCCCGCCCGAAAAAAGAATGCAATGGATGAACTGGCTACTCCGGAAAACAATGTGATCCTCGAGGTGCGGGGCCTGAAGAAGTATTTCCCCGTGCACCGCGGCTTTCTCCAGCGAGTGGTGGGATGGATAAAAGCGGTGGATGGGGTGGATTTGGGGTTGTCAGCCGGCAAAACACTTGGACTGGTGGGCGAGAGCGGCTGCGGAAAATCAACTTTGGCTCGTCTTATCCTCAAGCTGATAGAATCGGATGCAGGCAAGATCTTATTCCAGGGTGAGGATATCACCGAGCTTTCTCGGGCTGAGATGCAATCCTACCGTCGGAGGATGCAAATTATCTTTCAGGATCCCTTCGGATCCCTCAATCCCCGGATGACCGTGGGGCAATCCATTGAGGAGGGGTTGCGCACCATCCAGATGGGAGGCCGGGAGCAGCGGCAAAACCGCGTGGCCGAGCTGTTGGAAATGGTGGGAATTCCGGCCTGGGCCGCTCAGCGCTATCCTCATGAATTCAGCGGTGGCCAGCGACAGCGAGTGGGCATTGCCCGGGCACTTAGCGTGGAGCCAGAGCTGATCATCTGTGACGAACCGATCTCAGCCCTTGATGTCTCCATCCAGGCCCAGATCCTCAATCTTCTTCAAGATTTACAAAAAAGGCTGGGCCTGAGCTATCTCTTTATAGCCCACGACTTGAATGTGGTCGAGTACGTTAGCGACAATGTGGCCATCATGTATCTTGGACACGTTGTGGAGTACGGCCCATCTGAGGTGGTATACGACCAACATCTGCATCCATACTCCTCAGCTCTGCTGGAGGCGGCCCCGGTGCCGGATCCTTCGGTCAAGCGTTCTTGGACACCACTTGCTGGCGATGTACCTAGCCCTTTCAATCCTCCCCCGGGCTGCAAGTTTCAGAACCGCTGTCCTCTGGTTGAGGACCGCTGCAGGAAAGGAGAGATTGAGTTTTATGAGGTTAATGCCACCCACCGGGTACGTTGCTGGAAAGTTTTAGGGCGGTAATTCGCAAAGCATGTTGTACCTTGCGTATATTTGAATCTGGTGCCGAAATGTGCTACTAGAGGGCTCATCCTTAATGCCGCGGACATACTTCAGTAAGTAGGCGAGCTATTTGAGAGTTTTGTTGTTAGAATTTTAGGCATTTTAGTCATTTTAGGAATTTGACATATGGATCTCAACGACCCGACCTCATTTACATTAGAAGAGCCAGGCCAACGCCGTATCTTTTCGGTTAGCGAACTCACCAGGGAAATACGCGGGCTGCTGGAGGATCACTTCCCCTTCATTTGGGTGGAAGGCGAGATCTCCAATTTCAGGGTGCCTGCATCCGGCCACTACTACTTCGTACTCAAAGACGCTGAAAGTCAGGTGCGCTGTGTTATGTTTCGCTCCCAGCAGCGGTGGATGCGCTTTCAGCCGGAAGATGGCCTACACGTGCTATGTCAGGCCAGGGTCAGTGTTTACGAGCCTAGGGGTGAATACCAGCTGCTGGTGGATGTGATGGAACCCCGGGGTCTGGGGGCGCTGCAACTTGCCTATGAGCAGATGAAGCGGGGCCTGGAAGCAGAGGGACTCTTCGATGCCGAACACAAAAAACCAATTCCTTTTCTCACCCAGCGTCTTGGGGTGGTGACTTCTGCAACGGGAGCTGCCATTCGGGACATTATTAGGGTGGTCAGGGAGCGGTACAGCAACCTGGAGATTTACCTTTACCCGGTCAGGGTTCAAGGTGAAGGGGCTGCAGAGGAGATAGCTACAGGGATTGATACCTTTAACGCTGAGTTTCCTGTCGATGCTCTGATCGTCGGCCGAGGTGGAGGGTCTTGGGAGGATCTGTGGGCTTTCAACGAAGAAGCCGTAGTTCGGGCTATTTTCAGGTCACAAATCCCGATTATTTCTGCGGTAGGCCATGAGATAGACACCACCTTGGCTGATCTGGTGGCAGACGTACGCGCACCTACACCCTCGGCGGCTGCTGAACTGGTGGCCCAGCACAAAGAGGCTCTCGAAGCATACGTGGCCGATCTGCTTCAGCGGTTGCAAGGCCGCGTCCGTCAAATACTTAGCCTTGCCGGAGAGCGTTTGAGCAGCCGCAAACAGCGGTTGCGGCATCCTGCTGCACGACTGGCTGATCTTCGGCTGCGCCTCGATGAACATACACAACGACTGGATTTCGCTAGTGGTCAAAGGCTGAATTCCGAAGCTCAAACGTTACTTCGGCTCAGAGATCATTTGTTCCATTTCAGCCCAGGCCGCAGGATTTCCGAGTCACGAAGTCTTCTGGACCAGTGTTGGCGAGATCTTGGACTATTCGCCAGCCAGAGTTTACAGAGAAAGCGCCAGACCCTGGAACGCAGCCTGGCACAGCTGGATGGCTTGAGCCCCCTTGGGATACTGGCTCGTGGTTACAGTATTACATCCACCTGGCCGAAGGGGAAGGTGGTTCGCTCGGTGAGGCAGGTGAAAAAAGGTGCTACGGTGCGAGTGCGTCTTCACGAGGGAGCGATGAGATGTAATGTGTCCGACATAGAGGAGACTAACTGATAATTTGGACGCTCGCCGGATCTCGGAGAGGTTTTATGCACTTCTGGCCAGGAGTGGTGATTTTGAGAAGAGTATTTCTGATAGTATTTACACTTTTGATTTTTGCGCTAACAGCGAAAGCAATGGCAGATACCTTAGAACTGATTGGAGCGGAACAGCCCGTGGCCCAGGGAGAAGTTGTACAAATCGTACTCAAAGGGGCGACGGAGGGCTCAGAAGTGATAGGCTTTTGGCGGGGGAAAACCCTTGAGTTCTTCAGAATCGATGAGGACAATTATGGCTCTCTGGTGGGTATTGATCTGAGACTGGCTCCTGGGACGTACCCTTTAAAAGTGGAGGTTAGCTCTCCAGGGAACAGTCCTCTGACCAGACGGGCAACCGTGAAGGTGGTGGATAAGGACTATGGGGTACAGCGTCTGACCCTGCCGAAAAAAATGGTTACCTTGGATCCTGCCACGCTTGAGCGGGTAAAAAAAGAAGGCGCGAAATTCAGCAGACTATGGTACAAACAAAACCCCAGACGTTACTGGAGGGGCAATTTTGTCCGCCCGGTTCCAGGCAAGCTCAACACACCATTCGGGCTCAGGCGAATTCTGAATGGTGAACCTAGAAGTTCGCACTCGGGAGTGGATCTGCGTGCTGCTGAGGGCGAGCCAATAAGAGCGGTCAATCATGGCAAGGTCGTTCTGGTGGGTGACTTCTATTTTCACGGCAAGGCCGTGGTTATTGATCACGGTTGGGGATTATACTCCATGTATTTTCATCTATCCCAATTGAATGTTGCCAAGGGAGATTTTGTCGGAAAAAACGCAGTCATTGGGCTTGCTGGTTCCACGGGGCGAGCCACCGGGCCACACCTTCACTGGGGTATACGGCTTGGAGGCGCCCGGGTGGATCCCTTCGCCCTCTTGAGAGTGACTGGCGGATGAGGGAAAGAAGTGGCTAGAAAGAAAGAAAAATTTGAGGAGGCCTTGCAGAAACTGGAGGCCATCGTCGCTCAGATGGAAGAAGGAGACCTCCCCCTGGAAGAGACGCTGAAAGCATTTGAGGAGGGGGTGAGGCTCGCCAGGTTCTGTGCCAGTAAACTAGACGAGGCTGAGCGTAAAGTGGAGAAGCTGATGCGGGATCAAGCCGGCAAACTGCAAACCACTTCATTTAGTGAGGAGGAAGATGACTCCTGACTTCGACCTCAAGCAGTATCTGGAGGATCGCCGCCTTATGGTGGAAGAGGCTCTGGAGGTTGCCTTGCCACAGCAAGATGGGCCGGAAACCAGAGTTGTTGAAGCCATGCGCTACAGCCTTTTTGCTGGAGGCAAGAGACTGCGCCCAATCCTTTGCCTGGCTGCGTCCGAAGCGGTGGGTGGCGACCTTAAAGCTGCCATGCCAGCTGGTTGTGCTCTGGAAATGATTCATACATATTCTCTCATCCATGACGATCTCCCTGCCATGGATGACGACGACTTGCGGCGTGGAAAGCCAACCAACCATAAGGTTTTTGGAGAAGCCATTGCCATTCTCGCGGGTGATGGTTTACTCACCGAAGCCTTTGTGCTACTTAGCGACTACAATTCTTTGTTGCCTGAGAGAGCGGTGCAGGTTATAGGGGTCATTGCCGAGGCGGCAAGCTACCGTGGCATGGTGGGTGGCCAAGTAGTTGATATACTCTCACAAAATAAGCGAGCCGAGCTGGAAACTGTACAGCAAATGCACAGTCGTAAAACTGCGGCGCTTATTGCCGCGGCGACGGAATCGGGAGCGCTGTCAGGAAAAGGCTCCGAAGCCCAGGTTGCTGCTCTGGGCCGATATGGTAGGGCCATTGGCCTCGCTTTTCAGATAGCAGACGATATTCTTGATATCGAGGGGGATACCGAGCTTCTCGGCAAGACCACAGGTGCAGACGAGGCCAGGGGTAAGGTGACCTATCCTGCGGCCGTTGGCCTGGAACGCTCGCGGCAAGCAGCTAACGAAATGGTGAATGATGCCTTGGCAGCGTTAGAGGGGTTCGATGATAGAGCTAACCCCTTGCGTTCGCTGGCAAATTATATAATAACGAGGAAGAAGTAACATCGCGCAGTAAGCAGGGAAATCTCTGTTCTCGGACTTAAAAAGTAAGGTGGTTATCGATTCAACGACTGCAACATAAAGGTTTAGAGACACTTTGCGCTCTGCGTTTTTAGAAAGGAGTGCCAGGTTGAGTAAGGAAACCAGTAAAGAAAGTTCCCAGTCAGAGCAGGAGGAACAGCCTCTTCTGCCTGGCATAGAAGGCCCGCAGGATCTCAAGTCTTTGTCCATAGAAGAACTTTACCAGTTGGCTGAGGAGATCCGAGAGGAAATTATCTGTACTGTTGCCAGTAACGGCGGTCATCTGGCCCCCAACCTGGGAGCGGTGGAACTGACCCTGGCCCTGCACTACGTATTTGATGCCCCACAAGACCTGATCGTTTGGGACGTCGGCCATCAGGCGTATGCTCACAAACTGATAACGGGTAGAAGGGACCGGTTTCACACGATCAGAACGCACGGGGGCATCAGCGGTTTCCCCAAACGGAGCGAGAGCCCATACGATGCCTTTGGTGTTGGGCACGCCAGCACCTCCATCTCCGCGGCCCTGGGTCTTGCCACCGGTAAATTCATGAAGGACGATACCGACAGGGTAATAGCCGTCATTGGTGACGGCTCCATGACCGGAGGGATGGCCTTCGAGGGACTCAACCAGGCCGGACATCTGGAGCGCGACCTCATAGTTGTGCTCAACGACAACGAGATGTCCATCGCTCCCAATGTGGGCGCGCT
>JAUWKY010000025.1 GCA_030613915.1 Syntrophobacterales bacterium | reverse complement strand
GATAATTCATCAAGCTGTGTCGCGAGACCGTGAAGATAGGCGGGCCACCGGGCAACCGCAGGGGGTTGAATCCGAGGCGTACTTGAACAGTACGTCGCAGGTTTCAAGTCCCGAGGACGCCCGGGAGGGCGATCATATGCGCGGTCGCAGCAGCCGATTCATTAATTATCCGGGCTACACAACTCGATCGGATCAAGTGGTTGGTGCTGTAAGGCCAGGGTAATGTTTAGACGCTCCCGCATGTGGTGATCGAGTAGGCCAGAAAAGGTCTTCGAGACCATTTCTGAGGAATTGTTGGTTTCGCTCATGTGGGCCAGGACTACTTCTTTGAGATTTTCGCTGAACACCCGGCTGAGAACATCCACCGACTGTTCATTGGAAAGATGTCCGATGCGGCTCTTGATCCGTTGTTTCACCGGCCAGGGATAGGGGCCGTTCTTCAGCATTTCCATATCATGGTTTGCCTCCAAGATCAGCGCGGAGCAGTGCTCGAGATGTCGATACACCAGTTTGGTAGCCGCACCCAAGTCAGTGCAAACCCCTATTTTCACCGAGCCATTCGCCAGGGTAAACCCTACTGGGTCGACGCCATCGTGTGAGATAGCGAAAGGATGAATGGTAACATCTTCAATGCAGAAGTTCCGTCCGGTGACAAACTCTTCTTTCTGATCCAGCCGCCCCACCGAATCCGGTAGATGTAGATAGGTTTGCTTGTTCAGGTAGACCGGCAGTTCATATCGCCGTGATAGGGTGCCCACGCCGCGAACATGATCGACGTGCTCATGGGTCACCACAATACCATCCAGGTCTTTAGGGCTGGCACCAATACTGAGCAGGCGGCGCTCTATCTCCCGAGCACTCAAACCACCATCGACCAACAGACGCGCCCTCGCCGTGGCAACATAGGTGCTGTTACCCCGAGACCCACTAGCTAGCACAGTAACCTTGATACTCACCTCACCCCTCAGTGGGATTTCTTGTAGGTCGGGTGGTTTCCGCCTCGGCGGAGTTCACCCGACGACAATTGTGTCGGATCAACCTCGCCGAGGCGAGAACGATCCGACCTACTAATTCCCAAATTCTATCTCCCTGTGTGTCCAAACCCCCCTTCGTTCCTGTCGGTCTCGTCCAGGTCTTCCCTCAGATCCCACTGGGCCCTGTAAACTCGACTGATAATCATCTGGCCAATTCTGTCGCCCCGGTGGATGGTGAAGGACTTCTTTCCCAAATTGATCAGCGCCACCTTAATTTCTCCCCGGTAATCGCTATCTATGGTTCCGGGTGCATTGATCACTGCCAGACCGTGATTTATAGCCAAGCCACTTCGCGCTCGTATCTGCCCCTCGCAGCATTCAGGAATTGCCACAGCTAACCCGGTTGGGACCAAGGCAACCTCTTGAGGTTGGATGGTCAAATCTCCATCTATTGCAGCAAAAAGATCCATGCCGGCTGCCCGATCACTCATATATTGAGGGAGTGGCAGATCTGCATCAAGCTCCCCCCGCACGCGGCGGATGGGGATGGAGAGAAGGCCACTCTGGGGATCTGTGCTCGGGTTCACCGATTCACTCATGAAGAATTTTTGAAAGGTGTCGGGTGTCAGGTGTCAGGGAATTAAAGTGAAAGCGCTGAACACTGAAACCTCCATCCGTCCTGAGCACTGAAACCTCAGTCGCTGCAGTTTCAGATTTTTATGAGAGACGCTCAGAGTGTTGGGGGCTAGGATCAGGTTTTCATCAAAGGTCTAAGTAGGTTTGGTCCACATCGAGCCCATTCACCTGCCCCAGAAGTACCAGGGACATGACCTCTGGCTGAAAAATCTGCTGAGCTAGAGCCTGAATATCCTCCACCGTAACCCGTTCAAGATCAGCCTCTATTTCCTCATAGGTCACGTAACGCTCGAAGATCATTTCGTTCTTGGCCAGACGGCTCATGCGATTGTCGGTATTTTCCGCGGCCAGGTAGATTCCGCCTTTGATATGCTCTTTGGCAGCACGAAGCTCAGTGTCGCTGATAGGCTCGCGTTTGAAGCGGCTGAGTTCTTGGCGAATCAACTCCAGGGTTTCCTTGATGTTGTCGGGTCGCACTGCACCGTAGATTCCCATCATGCCCGTATCGGTTTGAGAAGAGAGAAATGAATAGATGGAGTACGCTAAGCCGCGGCGTTCTCGCACCTCCTGAAAAAGACGAGAACTCATACTACCGCCGAGGATTACGTTAAGGAGACTGCAACAGTATCGCTCTTTTTCATGCAGAGAGGTCCCTCGAGTGCCAAGACAAAGATGGATCTGTTCAATATCCTTGGGATAGAGGTCTACGCGAGAATTAGCCCCGGGGGGTGTACGGTCAAAACTATGCCCGTGTCTTTCAATCTTGCTGAAGGCCGGCCCCACCAGTTCAAGGAATTCTTGGTGATTCACATTGCCGGCGGCAGACAACACAATCCGATCTGGATGGTAGCCACGGTTCAGGTACCCCAGAATCATCTCGCGGGTAAAGCTCTTTACTGTTTGGACGTTACCAAAGATAGGGCGGCCCAGGGGATTTCCGTCCCAGAAGTTCTGATTAAACAATATGTGAACATACTCATCAGGTGTATCCTCCACCATATTGATTTCTTGGAGGATCACTTCTCGCTCGCGCTCAACTTCCACCTGATCAAATACTGATTGCAGGAAAATATCGGAGAGTATCTCTACGACAAGTGGCAGATGGGCGTCGAGAACCTTGGCATGAAAGCACGTATTTTCTTTACTGGTAAAGGCATTGGACATGCCACCCACAGCATCAAGCTGTTTGGCAATCTCCAGAGCCCTTCTCTTCTGTGTGCCTTTGAAAAGCATGTGGGCGATAAATTGGGGTAGGCCGCTTTCATTCTCCTGTTCGTCTCGTGAACCCACATTCAGCCAGATACCCATTGAGACGGAGTGGAGATGGGAAATCCGCTCAGTCACCACCCGCATGCCATTGTCCAGAACCGTTTTATTATACAAGCGCTAGTTCCTCTCGCTGGTCGTGTCCGTTGTCCGTTGAGGCATTGAAAACTACAGTTAATCCAGTAGGTCGGGTGGTTTCCGCCTCGGCGGAGTTCACCCGACGCTTAGCTGTGTCGGATCAACCTCGCCCCGCGAGAACGATCCGACCTACTGTCTTTTTTCGCTATGCGCTTGGCGCTATGCGCTTTGCGGCGAACGGAGTGAGCCTCTAATTCCGAGCATTGCTAATAGACTCACCTAAGGCAGCCTTGCGGCTAAGACGGATACGTCCATCTCTGTCGATCTCCAACACCTTGACCAAGACCTCGTCTCCTTCGTTGAGAACGTCTCTCACCTTCTGAACTCGTTCATGATCCAGCTGCGAAATGTGGACCAGGCCATCTGTGCCAGGAAGTATCTCCACGAAAGCCCCGAAGTCAGTTATTTTCCGCACCTTGCCCAAGTAGAGACTACCAACTTCAGCCTCAGCCGTAAGTTTCCCTATCATCTCTACCGCCATGTTACAGCCGGCAAGGTCAGGGCTCATGATGGTCACTTTGCCATCGTCTTCGACGTCAATCTTGGTGTTGGTTTCGGCAATAATCTGGCGGATGACCTTGCCGCCAGGACCTATGATGTCACGGATTTTGTCGGGATGTATTTCAATAGACAAAACTCGGGGTGCAAAAGGTGAAAGTTCCGGGCGCGCCCCTGAAATTTTCTTGTTCATCTCCTCCAGAATAAACAGTCGACCTTCCTTGGCCTGAAAGAGGGCCTGACGCATGACATCCTTCGAAACGCCAGCCACTTTGATGTCCATCTGCAGAGCTACAACACCTTCGGCACTACCGGTCACCTTGAAGTCCATATCTCCCAGGTGGTCTTCGTCACCAAGGATATCGCTGAGGATGGCTGTCTGATCACCCTCCATAATCAGCCCCATGGCGATCCCGGCCACAGCCTTCTCCAACGGTACCCCTGCATCCATCAGAGCAATAGAGCTGGCGCACACCGAGGCCATGGAAGAAGACCCATTGGATTCCAACACCTCGGCTACCACCCTCACAGTGTAAGGAAAACCATCATGCGAGGGCATGACGGCTTTCATGGTTCGTTCTGCCAGAACCCCGTGTCCAATTTCTCGTCTGGTTGGCCCGCGGAGGAACTTCGCCTCCCCGACACAGTACGGCGGGAAATTGTAGTGAAGCATAAAGTTTTTGAACTCATCACCCGCCAGGGACTCAACCCTCTGCTCGTCGGACGAGGAACCCAAGGTTACTACTGAAAGTACTTGAGTCTCGCCGCGAGTAAAAAGCCCGGAGCCGTGGGCACGCGGTAACATGCCGATCTGGCAATCAATGGACCGTACGTCTGTGGTAGCTCTGCCATCAATTCTCTTTTTTTGGCTGATGATCATGTCGCGCACGTATTTTTTCTCGACATTATGGATCATTTCCCGGACTTCTGACTCCCGCTCCGCAAAATCAGGCCCGAGTTCCTCCATCACTTCCAGAACTATGGCCCGCCGCTTCTCATAGCGCTCATCTTTGACGGCAATGTTATTGGCCTCCTCGACTCGCTTCTGGGACAGCTCTGCCACCCGAGTCGCGAGAGACTCATCCTCTATGGGAGGCTCAAAGGGCCTCTTGCTCTTGCCACAGCGGGACTTGAGCGTTTCCTGCATTTCTAGGATGGGCTGAATCGCCTCATGCGCGAAGAAGAGCGCCTCCAATAAATCATCCTCACTTACAAACAGGGCGCTACCTTCAACCATGACAATGCCTTTATGGTTGCCGGCCACCACCAGATCGAGGTCGCTATTTTCCAACTGAGCCGCAGTAGGGTTGACAGCCAGTTCACCATTGGACCGGCCGACCCGAACAGCCCCGATAGGTCCTTCAAAGGGAAGGTCGGAAATTTCCAGGGCCGCGGAAGCGCCCACAAGTGCCACCGTGTCCGGATCGATCTCGGGATCAGCGGAGAGCACCGTCGCAATCACCTGAAGTTCTTTTCGGTATTTTTTGGGAAATAGCGGCCGAATTGGCCGGTCGATAAGGCGGGATCTTAGGGTTTCTCTTTCGCTGGGTCGACCGATTTCACGCTTGAAATACCCTCCGGGAATACGACCCGCCGCGAAACCCTTTTCCATGTAATCAACACTGAGCGGTAAAAAATCAATGCCTTTCCGGGTCCTTTCATCACCGACTGCAGTCACCAGTATCACGGTGTCACCGTAGCTGACGATTACCGCACCACTGGCCTGTTTTGCCATCTGCCCGGTTTCTAACCTCAATTTTCGGCCACCCAGTTCTATCTCTACAACTTCTTTCATAATCTTACTTCCTTTACTGCTCCAACCCTATCATGCAGAGAGAGCAAGAGCTGCTTGTTCTCGAGCCAATGCCGGATTGGCAGGCTCGCTCTCAGCCTTGGCAAGGCCAAGACAAATTTCTGAAATTTCCCCAGTCTGTGCTGGGTTCCATACTCGAATGCTTTCCCGGTGGACTGCCGCACAAACCATAAGCAGACCCCTACAAACGGTCTCCGCCAAACCTCTTTAACGGCGAAGCCCCAATCGTTTTATAACCTCTCGGTATCTACTCACATCTTTTCTCTTAAGATAATCTAAGAGTCGGCGGCGTTGTCCCACCAACTTCAGCAGGCCCCGCCGGGAATGATGGTCTTTCTTGTGAGTCTTGAAATGTTCAGTGAGATAGCTAATGCGTTCACTGAGCAACGCTACCTGCACTTCTGGAGAACCGGTATCGGTCTCATGCGTCTTGAAATCCTCTATTACTTCCTTTTTCCTTTCAGCATTCTGTGCCACCGTTAAAACCTCCTCGTGCTTCGACCTTGACCATTATCGTTTTCGCAAAGAAAGTGCATATTTTTCCGAAAACCCTCAGTTTAACCTACTAACCCGTACCAAAAACCCGCAGAGTCTTAAATGTGACTCCCCCTTCCTGCCTATCGTTAGCAACCTTGGCCGCTTTAGAAACCATTGCCACCAGGTTATTATCGGGGTCCAAAACCTTATACGGACCTGCAGGCCAACCTGGGCTGGACCCAGGGTCAAGAAACTGGATCGAGTCCAGGGTGGAACCTTGGCGTATTCTCTTGGCATCCAGGGGCGAGACTCGCAGCTCAGGATAACAATCTAACGCCTGTGCTGAAGTCATCAGCAACTGGTGCAACTCACCCCTCGCCATGCTTTCTTCAAGTTGTTCCAGGGTTACAGCCTGTCTCAAGCTAAATCCACCACTTGCCAACCGTCGCAACTGGCTCACGTGCCCATTACAGTTCAGGTGGCGGGCCAGATCCACTCCCAGGCTCCTCACATAGGTGCCTTTCGAGCAGGTGACCTCAAACGTTGCTTCCGGCCAGCGTAACTCGCAGAAGGATAGGTCTTTGATCTTCACTTTGCGATTGGGTGGAGTTACCTCAACACCGCGACGCGCCAGTTGGTAAAGCCGTTGTCCTTTCACTCGCACCGCTGAGTAGCGTGGTACCGTCTGCTCAATTTCGCCGATGAAGGCGTCACAGGCCGCCCTAATTTCACTCTCCTGTAAGGGCTCACATGGCTGCCGAGCCACCACCTTACCGGTGCTGTCTTGGGTGTCCGTTTCAACGCCAAAGAAAACATTAAAAAGATATGTCTTTTCATGGTCTGCGAGAAACGGAGCAAGTTTGGTGGCGCCGTTAATCAGCAGGATCAGCACCCCAGTGGCGAAGGGATCCAAGGTGCCACTGTGCCCCACCTTGGCAGCTCCCAGCTTCCTCTTCACCTTTTGGACCACATCATGCGAGGTAAAACCTGCCAGTTTATCAACAATCAAAACCCCATCGCCAGTGAATCTGGCCTGGGTGTTGAGTCCTCTTGTTGTCTTCATCCTCGTGCTGGAGCTCACTGCCGACCTCCGACAATGAACTCCCCTGCCTCTGTCAGAACCTTTTCCACAACCTCTGACAACGATCCTCCTAGACGAAATGCTGCCGCATTATGGTGCCCACCACCACCATGAATCCGGGCAAACTCAGCCACGTTCAGGCCACCCCGAGATCGCAAACTAACATTCACCTCATCCGCATCCATCTCCCGAAAGAAAATAGCTATCTCAGCGGTGCTAATCGCCCGGGGATAATTAACGAACCCGTCGGTATCGATGAAACTGGTCCCAGTCTCCTCCAACATCCGCCAGCTCACGTGCATGGCCGCCACCCGTCCGTCACTCCTGAGAGTTAGGGTATCGAGGCTGCGAGCTAACAGCTCTATACGCTCTGGGCTCATACTGTCATAAATCTCGCCGGCTACCTTCTCCGGCCCTACTCCAAGCGAGACCATTTCTGCGGCTATGGCCAGTGTTCTTGCCGTGGTGTTGGCAAAACGAAAAGACCCTGTATCGGTCAAAATGGCAGTATAGATGTTCTCTGCTACCTCCGGGGTCAAGGACACTGGAATAGCCTGAAAAATTTCATAAAGAATCTCGGCAGTGCTACTGCACTCTGGCCGGACCAGGTTCAGTTGGCCAAAATCACCACTAGAACTATGATGGTCGATATGGATGATTTTTCCGACGTGCTGGAGAACCTCGGCAGCGCTGCCAATCCTGTCAAGTGCACCACAATCCAGCACCACTGCCACTTCAAAGCGGTCGGGGGCCGATATCTCTCTGACAATTCGGTCCGCATAAGGAAGGAATCGCAAGAACTCGGGCACCTCATCCTGGCAGTAAGCCACCACCTGCTTCCCCATTCCCTCAAGCACCAAGGCGAGGGCCCCCAGAGAACCGACAGCGTCACCGTCTGGGTTTACGTGGGTGGCCAGCAAGAAGCGTTCGTTGTTCTTGAGCTCTTGTGCAATTGTCGCAATCATTCCTGACCAGGTTCCTTGAGCTCAGTGAGCAGTCGATCAATGTGAGATCCGTGTTCCAGAGCAGCATCGAAGTAAAATGTAATATCCGGAATGCGTCGGAGGTAGAGCCGCTTACCCAGTTCACGCTTGACAAAACCTCGAGCACTTTCCAAACCCACAGCTGCTGCTGCCTTTTTGTCCTCGTCACCTATCAAGCTGTAAAATACTCTAGCCTGTCGCAAGTCCGGTGACACCTTGACAGCCGTCAAGGTGATGTCAGCAAGGCGAGGGTCTCTCACCTTCCGCAGCAGCACTTCGGCAAGCTCCTTCAATACGAGATCCGCAACTCGATCTGCCCGCTTGAATTCCATGAGTGTCCGTAATCAAAAATGAATCAATTCCCTCTGGACATCCACAATCTCGGCCAACTGTATATCCTCAATGAAATTGATGGCTTTGTCCAATTTAGATTCAATGTATCTTCCCTCATTGCCCACTGCGACGATACCCAACTCAGCAGCCTGCCATTTATCCTGGTCGTCGGTTTCAGCCACTGCCAGATTGAAGCGTCGGCGTAACCGTTCGCAAATGCTCTTAACCACCTTGCGCTTGCCCTTGAGGGATTGGTTACCCGGCAAACGCAAGCTCAGTTTTGCAATCCCCACAACCATCGCCCCACTCGTTGCCTCAAGCTGAAATCATGCTGGCAAACATCATTCCGACTTGTTGCCACCAGGTTCCAGGACAGCTTTGATTTCTTCGATTGTGTATGTCTCCAGGATATCGCCAATCTTGACATCGTTGAAATTCTCAATGATTATGCCGCAATCCTGACCCGCTTTGACCTCTTTGACCTCATCCTTGTACCGCCTGAGTGAAGCGATCTTACTATCGTTGATCACCACGTTGTCACGCAACACCCTGATCTTTGCTCCTCGTTCCACCCGGCCTTCATTGACCATACTGCCGGCAACAGTCCCTATCCGGGAAGCATGAAAAGTCTTGAGCACCTCGGCACGACCCATGGAGTGCTCTTTGTATATGGGATCTAACATTCCCTCCATTGCGTCTTTTACTTCAGCTACAAGTTGATAAATGACGTCATAGAAGCGCAGGTCGACTTTCTCAGCGTCTGCTAACTCTTGGGCTTTCTGCGAAGCCCTGACGCTAAAGCCAATAGTTATGGCATCTGAAGCGGAAGCCAGCATCACATCCGTCTCAGTAACAGCTCCCGCTGCGCTATGAATGATGTTGACCTTGATCTCATCGGTACTCAGATTGTTCAGGGAGTCGGTAATGGCCTCCAAGGAGCCCTGAACGTCAGCCTTGAGCACAATCCTGAGCTCCTTGGTCTCACCCTCTTTGATGCGCTCAAAGAGGTTGTCCAAAGTTACTTTCGTCGCTCGGGAAAGCTCTGCCTCACGCGACTTCAACTGCCGGTGCGCTGCCACCTGTTTTGCCTGTTTCTCGTCGTTCACCACCACCAACTCATCACCAGCCTGTGGCACCCCTGATATTCCGTGTACTTCCACAGGCATGGACGGCGGTGCTTCTGCCACTTTACGGCCGCGATCGTCCAGCATGGCTCGCACCCTGCCGTAAAAAGTGCCACAGACGAAAGGATCTCCGGCTCGCAGGGTTCCCTCTTGCACCAAGACAGTGGCCAACGGTCCCTTACCTCGGTCCAATCGAGCCTCGACCACCCTCCCTCTGGACTTCTTGTCGGGATTGGCCTTCAGTTCCATGAGTTCAGCCTGGAGCAGGATGAGCTCAAGCAATTCATCCAGCCCTGTCTTCTCTGTGGCTGACACTTCCACCATGGTGACATCACCACCCCACTCCTCTGGATTAAGCCCTCTCTCAGCCAACTCACGTTTCACCCTGTCGGGGTCGGCATTTGCTTTGTCTATCTTGTTTATGGCCACCAGGATCGGGACTTCTGCCGCCTGGGCATGGTTGATTGCCTCAACCGTCTGTTGCATAACCCCATCATCGGCCGCCACCACGAGAACCACCAGGTCGGTTACCCTGGCACCACGGGCCCGCATGGCCGTACAAGCCGCATGGCCCGGGGTGTCTAAGAAGACCACTTGGCCGGCATCCACCTTCACATTGTAAGCACCTATATGCTGGGTGATACCTCCTGCCTCTCCCTCTGCAACCTTGGTCTGGCGGACAGCGTCAAGCACTGAAGTTTTGCCATGATCAACGTGTCCCATAATGGTTACCACCGGATGCCGTGTCTTGAGGTCTTCCTCCTGATCCGGTACAGCCTGTAAGATTGCCGCCTCTTCAAAACCTGTTTTCTCGGCCTCATAATTAAATTCGGTCGCCACCAGGGAAGCGGTGTCAAAATCAATCGCCTGGTTCACTGTGGCCATGAGGCCCAATTCCATAAGTTGTGTAATGACCTCTCTGGCCTTGACTCCCATGCGCTTGGCAAGACTGGCCACGGTGATGGCTTCGTCAAGTTTGACCCTTCGCTTGGCGGCTTTGGGTATGGTGATCTCGGTTTGCTTTGCGTCTTTCGCAACTGCTCGTGCTCGCGCGCCCTTGCGGCCTCTCATCATCCGGCCCGGCCCGCGACGCCTGGTGTAAAGATCGTCCCCAGTAACCACCTCTTTGCGGCGGCTCGGCAGTCCCCTCCTCACTGGCCCTTTCTCACTCTCATCAACTCGTGCTCGCTTCCCTTTTTTCTTCTTGGGTTTGCCCGGCCTCTTTCTCTCCTCGGCCTCGGGTTCTGGTGGAGCGGGCACAGTCTCAACCACTTTCCCCACTGCTTCCATTGATTCTTCAATCTTTGGCTCTGCCTTCTTCGCTTCAGGAACAGCCTCGGGCACCCGCTCAGGTAGCTTGATAATTTTGGCGGCAAACTCTTTCTTGCCTCGCCTCCGGGGTTTTTTGACCTTCTTTTCCTTTTTCGCAACCTCCACATCCGGTTCAACTTTCTCTGATTTTTCGGGCTCAACCTCTGGTGCTTCTCCCTCAACCACAGGCGGTGGCAACTCCGCCTCGACTACCGCTTCAGCCTGTTCCTCGCCGGGGGGTGCTGTCTCTGCCGCTACTTCGGTCTCCACCTCCTCCGCTAGAGGCTCAGCCTTAACAATCTTTCGCCGCCTGCGGATTATTCCTCTACGAACCCGCTTTTCCTCGATCAGTTGCTGCGATCGACCCGTCACCGTGTCACGAAGCAGTTGGGCTTGCTCTTCATCCAAAGAGCTCATGTGCCCTTTGATGTGAATACCCAAACTGTCGATCCGCTCCAGCAGATCCGTGTTGGGAATGTCTAATTCTCTTGCTAGTTCGTACACCCTCAACTTCGCCATTCAACCCCCCGACTTCTATTAATATGCTATCTCCAAAACTTCATAACCGCACTCTTGAGTGCTTGGTCAGATCATTGCTCTTGGAATTGGACGCTACACCTCTGGAGAGCCTCCGTCATGGTCAGGGCGGGATTCCAAGCGCCCTGGGGCAACGATTGTCGAAACGCCTTCTCAAGGTAGGCCAGTTTGACTCGCGTCAGGCACTCTGGCCTCGGGCACACATAACAGCCACGCCCACGGCGCCGTTGCCGGTAATCCAGGCACACCTTGCTCTCCTCATCCAGCGCCAACCGAAGGAGTTCTGCTTTGGCTCTTTTGCTGCCGCAGACAATGCACGTTCGCTGCGGCTGGCCCCGCTTCTCTCCTTTCTTCATACTCATTCTGCGGTGGTCTCTTCAGGCTCGCCGGCTTCCTTCTTCTTGGCCGTAGCCTTCTTCTTCTTGGCCGTAGCCTCCTTCTTCTTGGCTGTAGCCTCCTTCTTCTTGGCCGCAGCCTCCTCATCCTTGGCCGCAGCCTCCTTCTTCTTGGCCG
>JAUWKY010000073.1 GCA_030613915.1 Syntrophobacterales bacterium | reverse complement strand
AGGTCAGAGATCAGACGTCAGAGGACAGAACTCAGAGGTCGGAGCTCGGAAATCAGAGGTCGGAGATCAGAGGTCAGAGGACAGAATTGCGGATTTCGGATTTCCAAAAATCTAATAATTTCTACGACTTTTACGATTTTTACGGTTTCTACGATTTGACTAATCAACTAATTTTCTAATTCTCTAATTTCCTAATCGACGATTTGACCAATTGACGCAGAGCGCTCTGCATACTACGCACGCATCGTAATGGTGATCGTACATCCGGGACCGTCGTTGTTTTTCGCCGTGACCGCGCCCCCCATTGCGGTGCCAAGCTTTTTCACCAGAGCCAACCCTATACCGGTTCCCCCGGTGGTTCGCGTCAGCTCACTGTCCACCCGGTAGAAGTCCTCGAATATTTTTTTCAATCCGGAGCCAGGGATCCCCGGCCCGGTGTCGGATACGGAGATTTTCACAGTATCTCCCTCGGGCCAGATCTTGATGGTAATTCGGCGGGTAGGCGATGACCTGCCGAATTTCATGCTGTTATCAATCAGGTTGATAAGAACCTGAATCATAGCTTCCCGGTCGTATTTGAAGGGTGGCACTTCCTCTCTCTCCACCTTCAGATCGAATCCCTCCTGAACGAGCTTCTCCTGCATGACCTCTTTGACTTCCTGGATCACCTCCTGGAGAGTGCCTCTCTGCAGGTCGAGATGTACCTGCTTTTTCTCCAGTTTGGAATATTCCAAAACGTTATTTATCAGACGGGATAAGCGGGAGCTCTCCGATCCTAAAATCCTGAAATATTCTTGCTCCCGTTCGTGGTCGCGGGCGATCCCTTGCTCCAGCATTTCTATATACATCCGTATGTTGGTCAATGGGGTTTTGAGCTCATGGGTGACCGATGAAACGAACCTGGAGCGCCGTTCCGACAGGGCCACTACGGCCCGTGCACTCTGATATATGGCAAACAGTCCAATGAGGATGATAAAGGCAAGGACAAACATCATAATGTTCAAGGTTGTGCGGCCCACAGACTTGGGGATCCGGTCACAGGTAAGGGTGGCGCGCAGAAAGGAAAAAGGGCGGGGAAAGGTCCGCTCTAAAGCAAAGTTCGGATATTGGACAGCGGCACCGGACAGGACAGTTGTGGTTTCTCTCCCACGGTCCACAACTGACAGGCGCAGGCTGGTAAACTGTGACATCGGCTGCAGGGAAAAATATTCATTGGCCAGGTGGTTCAGGAATTCCTGCACAATTAATATGAATCCCTGACGATAGATTTGATTGTTGATCACAATGCGGCGAAAGATGAAAATTTGGCTATCGTTGATAAACACAGCTTGCATTGGATCCACTTCAACTTGAAGCTTCTCGGTATCAAGAGCTGGCGGAGACCGCAAGGGGCTCGGGGCCGCAGCCCGAGGTCTGTATTGCTCCGTGCTTAGTCCTTTTTCTTTAGCAGGTTGTCCTGCTATCCGGTCAGCGGCCATAGGGGCAAGATCTTGCTCGGTTGCCACTTGCTCTTCGGGTTCTTGCCGGGCCTTGCTCTCCTTTTGATTCTCATCCAGCTGGGCAACAGTTAGAGCCTGGCTGGGGGTAATTTCCTCGACTCTCTTCTTGGCCTGTCCAAGATAAGATCTTTGTTTCTTGGAGCGGGAAAGATCCAGATATTTATCGGCAAAAGTCGAGACCTCTTCTCTTTCCCTTTTGGCAACCATCTCGGCTGGTTTGATCTCGACACCCTCGGGGACCGTGGAACGCTTCAGGTTGAAGGTTTTGTTCACCTCATTCAGCTGGGCAACCACCGAATTTGATCCTGGGGGGATGTTGTCGTCATCTTTCACTAGAGGTGAGTTGAAGGAGCCATCCGGATTGTTCTGCAGGTAGCCTAGGATATAGCGATCTTTGGGAGGCTGAGACAGGGGAGATCGACTCAATCTCCCTGAACCCCGGGCTTGACCCGGAGCCAGGTAATTGTATCTATACTGATCTATGGGCCGCCCCTCTTCCTTGATTACCAGAGAAGCGAGTTCCTCTTCCATTTGGTCGAAAATGGTTACGGCAAAATAGCGCAGCTGTGCCACTTCCTCTTGCTCTAGGCTGCGGTAGGTGCGGAGGACGAAATAGGCCAGTGGAATTGACAGGGCCAGACAAAAGATAAGAATGAGTATTTTCAGTCTTTTCACTCTTCAAACTCCAGGCGATATCCTTCGCCCCTGACGGTCACTATAAAAGGAGTGTCCCCAACCAGGGAAGTGATCTTCTTCCTGAGTTTGAGGATGTGGATATCCACGGTTCGGGTCTCAATATCTGTGTCTGCATAATTCCATACCTCGCCGAGGAGCTGCTTTTTGGAAACTATCTGCTCCCTGTGGCGATGAAGGTAGAGAATGATGTCCATCTCTCTTCTGGTGAGCTCCACGGTGCGGTCATTATGTGAAGCCATGAGTGTCTTGCCGTCGAAAAAAATCCCGTGTGAGTGTATTTGTTCGTCTCCCAGGTTTTTCCCGGCCCTCCGTAATACCGCTTCAACCCGGACCATCAATTCTCTCAGTGAGAATGGTTTGCTTACGTAGTCGTCTGCACCTGCCTTGAACCCGGTCACGATGTCGTCTTCAGAGCCTTTGGCCGTGAGCATGACTACAGCCTGCCCCGGCTTCTTCTTCCGTATTTCTCTGCAAATGGCAAAACCATCGGTGGTGGGAAGCATCACATCCAAGATGACCAGGTCGTATCTTCCTTCCAAAGCTTCTTGAAGTCCATCGCCCCCATCTTCCACCCCTGAGGCCTCGTAACCGTTGAACACGAGAACGTCAAGTAAGCCTTGTAGGATGGCTACATCGTCTTCAACCACAAGTATGCTTGCCCTGGGTCTCTTCATCGGGTCCTATTCCCCTCATCCAGTAGTTATTTGAAGATTAGGAAATTAGAGAATTAGAAAATTAGTTGATTAGTCAAATCGTCAAACATTTCGAAATCGCAAATCCCAAGCACCAAATCTCAGGGTTTCAGGTGTCGGGTGTCAGGTGTCAGGGGAAAGAAACACAAAAGCTGAAACCTGAACACTGAAACCTGAAACCTCAATTCTGGATTCTGACTCCTGGCTCCTTACTCCATGCTCCATACCCTATGCCCTCTGCCCTCTGCGCTCTGCTCATTGAATACAAGAACCGTTCCAGATTGCAAGTAAAAGTTATGTAAAAAAAACGTAGTGATTATTTGCACTTCTTTGAATTGTGTTTCAATTTCTTTCCGCTACCATGGGAACTAAGAGACACCAGCCCGGATGTTTCATGAATTGCCGTAGCGAGACCGGTAGAGATGGGTGTGCCACCGGGCAACCGTCCCGCGGTACCGCGGGATTGGACCTGAGGCGTACCTAGACGGTACGCCGCAAGGTCCGGCACCAGAGGACGCCCGGAAGGACGCTCATATCCTCGGTCGCAGTAGATCATTCATGAAACATCCGGGCTAAACCAGTACTGCAACAAAAAGGAGTAAAACCATGAAGAAAAACAGAATCAAATCGTTACTACTCGTAGGATGTTTGTTGACCATCACCTGCACCGCAATAGTGTATGCGAGCAAAAGTGGTCCTTTCAGGTTATGGTCGCCACCCGTTATTTCGGGAAAAAACGGCGTGGTTACACTTTCCGGCAACCTCACCCAGGACAAGGTCCTCTTTGGAAGCGATGGTATGGCGGCCCTGGCGCTGACCCTGACCGCTGACGAGGTTTTTGACCTGGATCGAGGAGATGCGAACCACGTTGATATGGTGATCGTGTTGGATCGCAGTGGTTCCATGAACGGCAAGAAGATCGGTGATGCCAAGCGGGCGGCACTGAGTCTTCTCTCCAGTTTATCAGCAGCTGACCGGTTCGGGCTGGTAACTTACTCTGATGGTGTCCAAAGACGCTCGGGCCTGATCAAAATTACACCTGCCAACCGCCAGCGACTGGAAACAATTATAAGGAGTATAGCCGCGGGTGGAGGGACCAATCTCGGCGCCGGCCTCCAGGAAGGAATCGAGGTTCTGCTCTCATCCCGAATCAATGGCAACACTCGCAAGGTTATTCTCATTTCCGACGGGCTCGCCAACAAGGGGATCACCGACCCGACTTCACTGGGAAATATGGCCGCCATCTCGATGGAGAAGGCGTTTGCTGTAAGCACAGTAGGGGTAGGCTCCGATTTCAATGAGCACTTGATGACGAGGATCGCCGACCGGGGAGCCGGCAACTATTACTATCTGGAAAATCCCAACCTTTTTGCTGAGGTGTTTCAAAAGGAGTTCAACAATACCAGAACCGCAGTGGCGACCTCGGTGGAGGTACGTATACCGCTGACCAATGGCCTCTCAGTTGTAGATGGTTCCGGCTATCCCATCCAGGTAAAGGGTAATCATGCAATCGTTCATCCGGGCAATTTACTCTCCGGCCAGAGCAAGAAAATCTTTCTCACCCTGAGAGTACCCACCCACAGAGAGCAGACATTTGCAATCAAAGGGATCAATGCCCACTACCGGTACAAGGACAGCTCCTACACGGTGAACCTGGATGACGCTTTTCAGATTGCCTGTGTCAAGGACCGGCAGGAAGTCTACAGCTCTATTGACAAGAGCGAGTGGGAGGAAAAGGTAGTAAAAGAAGACATCAACAGGCTCAGAGAGGAAGTTGCCAGCGATATCAAGAAGGGGAGCAAGAAGGAAGCCCTGAGACGTATCGAAGAATATTACCGGGCGCAGCAGTCGGTGAATGCTGTGGTTGCTTCTCCTAAGGTGGCAACCAGTCTGGATAAAGATCTCGGGGGTCTCCGGGACATGGTAGAGGACACCTTCCAGGGAGCTCCACAAGAGGTCGAGCTCAAACAGAAGAGAAACTCCAAGGCCCTTCAATACGAAGGCTACAGTGGAAGCCGAAGCAAAAGGTAGTAAAGAGTAAGCAACAATAGGTTATAGGATGATGAGAATGGTACGCAGAGACATACTTGCAGAGCACATGGCGTCGACGCTTTGCGCCATGCGCTTTGCGCTCTGCGAAATAGGAGGAAAACAATGGGAATCATGACTAGATTCACGAGGCTATGCAAGGCGGATATCCATGGTGTCATGGACCAACTGGAAGACAAGGGCCTCCTTCTCAAACAATACATGCGGGACATGGAGGAAGAGTTGGGCCGTAAACAGGCGACACTGAGGCAGATGGTGGTGTCCAGGGACAGGGCACAGCAGGACTATGAGAGGTATGCAGAGGAGTGCGAAAAGTTGGACCAGGATATCGGGGCAGCAATTGAAAAGGACAAAGATGATATAGCTCGCTTGCTGATCAAGAAGATAAAGCCGTTCGCTTATCACCGGGAGGAGCTCAGTCGTCACATTCAAAACCTCGGCCGGGAGATAAGGGAATTTCACGAACAAGTGGAGGAGCAGAGGCTTCAGTATGAGCAACTTCAGCTCAGGGCAAGAGAGTATTCCCATCAGGCGGAGCGGGAGCAGTGGGAAAAAACTATTTCAACCACCGCACCGGCCGCTGCCTCCAGGGAACCGACTGAGGAGGAGGTGGAACTCGAGTTGCTCAAGCGCAAGGAAGCTGCCAAAGGAGGTGCTGAGAAATGAAGATCACCAGACGACCGATGCTCACAACCATTCTGTACGGGCTTTTGTGTGGGATCTCTTTTGTCCCCACAGTCATGGTAATAAGCTCCTTTGTTTACTGGTCCACCGCTTTCAGGTTAGCCATCTGGCTTACTCTCGCCGGATACCTGGTTATCCTGACCAAGTGGGGAAGGGCAAGCTTGTTATCCATTCTCTTCCCGCTTCTCCTGCTTCTTCTCCTGGTGTTCTGGGGAGATACAAATGCTGCGTTTTTATTCCTGGCGCTGGGAGTGCTCAGCTGGGTGCGGAGCGGCATCTGTTTCCAGGGAGGGTTGCTGAAGACACTTGGCGCCGAGTTTGCACTTTGCCTGGGTGGTGGGGCCCTGGTAGCATTTTTCACCCCTCACTCCGCAGTGACTTGGGGTTTGGCGGTGTGGATGTTCTTTCTGGTCCAATCTCTCTATTTTGTCTTTTTCAGGGATCTCGGTGAAGGGGTAGAAGAAAAGGTGGAACTGGATCCTTTCGACCTGGCCAGAAGTCAGGCTGAAAGAATCCTGTTCACCGGACTTCGGTGATGGAGGTAATATGTATCTCTCGCCCGAGCCCTACGGGCTCTCGAGTCCTCAGAGGGCTCAGAGAAAAAGCGTTAGAGGATATAGCGGGATCGCTTAATAACTCCCGCGGCTGCGGGAGGTCCCGATAAAGCTTTATCGGGGCAGAGGGGGAGACTTGATGGGCAGAATAAGCGAGCTTATTCTAACCGTCAAGATCTCCCCTTCAAGACTTTAAGCGATCCTTACATGACTTGACAAATGGCCCAATTCATCTTGGTATGTTTGAGCTCTCTGAGAACTTTGTGATCTCTGTGAGAGATTAGCGGCCTTCGCGTCTTGTGCGGATAAGACAAATTCAAGTGAATAAAAGTATGATTGTTGCGGCAACGCCGCCAAGAAGCATGAGATAAGCCGTGAGGGTCTTGATGGTATAGACGTAGCACTCCCTGGACTTACGCTCGGTTCGGAGTGTTTTTAATTCGATGTAGGGCATTGGAGAGCGTCTGTACCAGCCCTTTATTTCCACCTCGGCGTCCTGTAGGTCCTGGGCGCGCATCAATCCGAAAAAGAACTCCCAGATACGGAGAGGTTGCCTGTAATCTAGAAATATAATCCCGGTCTCATCCTGCAGCACAAAGTCTTCGGACCAGATAAGGCCGGCAACTCCTTTCCCAACCACTTTCCCTTTCAGTCTGCAAGGAACTCCCCGCACTCCTGACACCTTCACTTTCTTTAACAGGCTTGATACCGACATCTCAGGAAAGACTTCTGCTGGATAAGAAAAGCCCATTTTGAAAAGCATCAAAAAACCTGTCACCGCAAAGGCCACCCCGTACAGCCAATCAATTTGAGCGAAAAATGCAGCCCCTGCCAGCCCTGCAAGGGCTACGAACGGCAAGAACATGATCATGATGTCCACGAAAAACTCGTCCCAGTAGCTTTCTGGTTTTCGAAGAGAGAACCGAATGAAAGGTTCCTGTCCCATCGCCTGGGCCTGGTTGCCAAGGTAATTCATTCTGTTTGCCACCAGCGGGTGGGTGGAATGAAGTTCAAAGTATTTGGCCCAGGGGTTCCATAAATCCCACTTCATGGCTCCCAATATGTTCGATCGTTGTCCCAGGTCTGTTACCGTGGCTGAAGACCTGTCTGCAGCATATGCCGAGAGAGCGAAAGAACTTGCCATGCCCGTGTCGAATATGCCCATGGCACCCACAGCGTCCAGCTTGGGTGAACGTTGTGTTGCTTTTTCCTTTTTTCCACTTTCCTGACCAGCCAAGCCGTAAGCGATCTTGACCAGTGCCGAGGCCAGGCTGTTGGGCGCCCTGGTGACCTCACCCGCGAAGCGGTCCGCATAGTACTCCCTGGTGCGGGAAAACCACAGCACAATGTATTCACAGATGATGTAAAGCACATAAGTTCCGATGGCCAGGAGAGCGACGTGACCCGAACCTTTCTGATTACTGCTGGAGCCCGATTTCAGTTGCATGAGTGTGCGATAAACGTAGTAAAGAATGAGAGGCACCAGCTGAACCACAGTCATCAGGAACATGTCCCAATTCTTCGCATGGCCAACTTCATGGGCCACAACCGCTTGCACTTCGGATTCATCGAGGAGATCAAAGAGCCCCCTGGTAATAACTATGCGGGCATTATTAGGTGTATGACCGTAGGTAAAAGCGTTGGGTCCACCGTCATCGATAATGCCAAATCTTGGGATGTCCATGTTTTTCTCTTTACAGACCTGTTGCACAAATCTATGCAAATGTACGGGGAGTCGGTGAAACGGGACCCACTGCATTTTGTAAAACCAGTTCAGTGACAAGTCCATCAACCATGGTCCCAGGAGAAACTGCACAAGCGCAATGGCCACACCGATGAGCAGAGCCCAGGAAGGAGGCAGTTTGGCGAATTCCACGCAAAGTACGAGAACGAGAGTGAGAAGAGCGTAAAGGGACACCACTGTCATAGTGGCCCGGAGACCAAGATTTGGCAGCGGGCTCGGTTGGGTAGCCAGGATCTGTGGATCAGTTTCAGTAGGCTCAGCAGTGCTGGCGTCATCCTCACCTATCCAGGGCTCTATCTTAATAGCAAGCTTCCTAGGGTCCACGGTGAGCACCTTCTTGAGCTCGCCCTTATCGAACCACATTCCCCCGCTAGCCGGGCAGTAGTCGATGACCAAGGTGCCATCAAACAGGGGAAGTTCTTGCAGGGCTTCGCCGGTTTTGGGGCATTGGCGGGAGGTTGGTCGGGCTTGCTGCATGGCACTCTTGAGAGCATTTACCAACTCTTTCCGTCGTTTTGTAAAATGAAAAATCTCCCCTTTATCCAACCAAATGCCGCCGCAGCTGTCGCAGTAATCCACCTCCACTCCCTGTTTGGTCA
>JAUWKY010000112.1 GCA_030613915.1 Syntrophobacterales bacterium | reverse complement strand
TGGTCATAAGACAATCTTCAGCATCATGGGAAAAATGCCCATGGAGTTGCTGCAGAAATTCCATCCGGCTTTTCTGGCCTGCACGGCCACAGGTAGGGAAATTGGATTTGTACATATAGCATACATTTTTTCAAGAGTCATTAACTTTGTGAATTTTAGGACTTACTGTGGTGGGGTAATGTCTTCATCCCTCCATCGATTAAGGATTATGTTTCGCACTGTACTCATCGGGGCCAGAGCTACTCAGGAAACAAGGTAGATAGAGACCCAGAAAGCGATGATTACTTCAATGGAAAAAATCACGAAGAAAAGAATGTATTTGGAGAGGGGAAAATCTTCAAAAATCTTGTTAGCTTTCTGCAAAAAACCAGCGCCTACAGGCGAGGCGTACATCCTGAAGGGATCATCGGATCTGGTGCTTTGCCCAGGTGTCGGACCGGCCATTTTTTGCTCCTTGTCGGCTGGAATGGGTGGGCTAAAACCGCTGACCATTTGGACAGACCGGGTTCACAATCGACCAAAAATCGGCTTGTGAATAATATCCTTTTTCCAGCGAGGGAGTATAACCTTTTCCATTTCATTGTACAAGAGGAATCTCATCAGGAGTTACCCTAGTTTTTCTATCGTTACAGCAGTGAGCTCCATCAGCATGACCAACCCCAACAGATATTTATTCGATACTTGAGAAAATTACTCTTTTTGCCTTGACGGTGGTAGACATATTTGATACAAAACAGCTCGTTTGTGATAATCATCACCAAGTGTCTTTCTCCCACCTTCTTCTCGTTCACAGAACAAAGTGGCAACATTTGCGGCTGTTGTGCTTGCCGGTGGCCTTGCCCACCAAAGAGTTGAGAATATATGATGACCGCACAAGCCTTACACGACTTTGTTTACGTGGGTGTGTTCTTGTTGGCCGCTGCGCTCTTTGCGGTATCGCCGCTCATTGCTTCCTGGTTGATTGGCGGCCGAAGCGTCGGGGTTAAGCGGGCAGAGACCTATGAGAGCGGCATGCCCGCAATTGGCAGTGCTTGGATACAGTTCAGCGTTGCCTATTATATCTATGCCCTCATCTTTCTTGCCTTCGACGTGGACGTTCTCTTCCTCTTTCCCGTAGCTCTGGCATACGACAAGGGATTTTTCGTTCGCGACTTCGTTGAGATCGTTATCTTCATCGGTATTCTGTCCCTGGCCATTGTCTACGCCTGGCGTAAAGGAGTTTTCACTTGGCAGAAAAGGAGATAGCCCCTGGCGCCCGCGTGCAACTCGCGGTTGTAGAGGAGGTACTCAACCTGTGTAGGGCCAATTCCCTCTGGCCCATGACCTTTGGCCTGGCCTGTTGCGCCATCGAGATGATGGCGGCCGGGGCCAGCCGTTTTGACTTGGATCGCTTTGGAGCTGGAGTCTTTCGCCCTTCGCCCCGGCAGTCGGATTTGATGATCGTAGCAGGCACTATCTCCAAAAAAATGGCCCCCATCATAGTCACCCTTTGGGAGCAGATGCCAGCGCCCAAATGGTGTATTGCCATGGGTAACTGCGCAATTTCCGGGGGGCCGTTCGAGTATGACGGTCAATATGCCATTGTGCCGGGGACTGACCTCATCTTACCGGTGGATGTTTACGTGCCCGGGTGCCCACCTCGACCCGAGGGGTTAATTCAGGGATTTCTGGCTTTAGAGGACTTAATCACCAAAGGCGAAAAACGAAATGTCCTTAGAAGATTTAAAAGAAAAATTGTCAAAGGTCGTTGAACCGGGGGACATGGTCCCGCGGGATTATGAGAAAGACGGCTGCTTATTGGAAATAAAGGCCAGGGCCGATCAGGTGGAGGCTGTGGCCAAAGCAGCCCGCGAGGCCGACTGTTTTCTGGAATCAATCACTGCGGTGGACTTTACCAACGGTCCTCAGATCATCTACCAGTTCAACTCATGCACAATCGTCTCCCGGGTGCTGGTGCGAGTACAACTGTCCAGAGGTGAATCGGTGGTTTCCATCGGCAGCATTTACGATGCGGCTCTCTGGTATGAGCGGGAAGTGTTCGAGCTTTTTGGCATTCGTTTTGACAACCATCCAGACCTACGCCGGCTTCTCCTGCCGGAGGACGCTGACTTCTACCCGCTCTTGAAAGATTACGGCAAGGTTCACGCCTTCAGAAGCACGGAAGAGATCTATGGCGAATGAGTTCCTTGAGCCCATAACCGAGCAGACCTTCTATTTGAACATGGGGCCACAGCACCCTAGTACCCATGGGGTCTTGCGCCTTTTTCTCAAACTGGATGGGGAGTACATTGTTGAGGCAGACCCGGTCATCGGCTACGGCCACCGTGGCCACGAGAAGATGGCGGAGAGTCACCTCTATGAGCAATTTCTCCCCAACAGTTCACGAATGGACTACCTTGCAGGTCTGATTTTTAACCACGGCTACGTTGCCGCGATAGAGAAGATGGCCGGTATTGAGGTGCCGCCACGAGCTGAGTACATCAGAGTGATCTGTGCCGAGCTCAATCGCATCTCCAGTCACCTGCTCTGGTTCGGTACCTATGTCATGGACCTGGGAGGCTTCACCCCGTTCCTGTACAGCTTCGATGATCGGGAGAACATCCTGGATATTCTGGACCGGGTCAGTGGCTCCCGTCTCACCTACAGTTACTGCCGTTTCGGTGGGGTGGCCAGGGATGTGGACGACGAATTCATCACGGCGACGCACCAATTCGTTGAACGGCTGCGTAGTCGTTGGGATGACTATCATAATCTGGTTACCAAAAATGTAATTTTTATCCATCGAGCCAAGGATGTGGGGGTGATAAACCGGGAGCTTGCCCTGCGCTTCGGTTGCACCGGGCCGATACTGCGAGCTGCAGGAGTGCCATATGACGTCCGTAAGGCTGAACCCTATTCGGTTTATTCGGAGCTGGATTTCGAGATTCCCACCGGCACCAAAGGGGATGCCCTCGATCGTTACCTGGTCCGGGTGCAGGAGATGGAGCAAAGTCTGCACATCATCGAACAGGCACTGGAGCGGTTGCCTGACGGGGCGATTAAAGCAGCGGTACCTCACAAAGTGAGACCCCCCCGGGGCGACTACTACTTCGCAGTGGAATCTGCCCGCGGTGCTGTGGGTTTCTATATTGTCAGCGATGGAACCTCCTATCCCTACCGACTCAAGGCCAGAGTTCCATCATATGGTAACCTGCAGGTTCTCACTGAGGTGCTGCCCGGAACCCTGGTAGCGGATACCATTTCCATCCTGGGAAGCATCGATATTGTTGTACCTGAAGTAGATCGGTAGTCACTAGTATCTAAGCGAGATATACATGGCCGCCTGGCAAAACCTGGTAAACTTCCTCGGTCCTGATCTGGCGCGGATTGTCGTGGGCGTCGTGGGTGTTTTGGCTCTGGTACAGGTCAACGCTTTGTTTCTGGTCTGGCTGGAGCGCAAAGTCGCCGCTCACATCCAGCTCCGTATCGGTCCTAAAGAGGTGGGGCCTTTTGGTATTCTCCAGAGTATTGTTGATGGTATCAAGCTGGTGGGCAAAGAGCTCATCACCCCTCGCCATGCTGACCGGAAACTGTTCATGCTTGCGCCCATCGCAGTGTTCTTGCCGGTGCTGGTGAGCTTTGTGGTGATTCCTTTCAGCGAACGGCTTCTTATTCGGGATATGAACGTTGGGGTGCTGTTGATCTTCGCTTTCTCTACCTTCAATGTACTCGCGGTTCTCGTGGGTGGTTGGGCCTCCAACAACAAATACTCTTTGCTGGGGGCCGTCCGGGCGGTGGCCCAGAATGTGGCCTACGAGATTCCTTTACTGCTCGCGGTGCTCAGCGTGGTCATGTGGTCTAACAGCTTGCAGATGTCCGAGATCGTGGCGTCACAGTCCAAGGTCTGGCACGTCTTTTCGATGCCAGTGGCCACTCTCATCTTCCTTATTTGCGCTACGGCGGAAACAAACAGGGCGCCCTTTGACATCCCGGAGGCAGAGTCCGAGCTGGTAGCCGGCTTTCATACCGAGTACAGTGGAATGCGTTTTGCCCTGTTTTTCTTGGCCGAGTATTCCAACATGCTCATAGTTTCGGCGGTGGCAACCACCTTGTTTTTCGGCGGCTGGAAAAGTCCTCCTTTTCTCGGGTTTTTGCCTGTGCCCGGCTTGATCTGGTTTTTTGCCAAGACTTATGCGCTGATCTTTGTGACTATTTGGGTGCGCTGGACGTTCCCGCGCTTACGTTTCGATCAACTCATGAACTTCTGTTGGAAGATCATGATTCCGGCGGCACTGCTTCATTTGGTCGTCTATGCCGGGATCATCAAGATTGTGCGTTAGAGGTTTGGCCGGTTATGCCGGTTTAGCCGGTTGCTCGGTGAGCTCGAGAAGATGGAGATATACTGGCTTAACCGGCAAAACTGGCGAACAGACTAAACCAGATTTGCAGGGCGGTATAACAAATAGATAACTGACTGGAGTTTAATCTTTCATGGGTATGATCAAAGACATTGTGGAAGGCGGCTGGAGCTTGATCGCAGGCATGTGGGTCACCATCCGTCGCATCTACCGGCCTGTGGTTACGGTTCAATATCCCCGCGAATGTCTAGACATGAGCCCAGCTTACCGCGGGCACATTGAGTTTGAGCAGTTTCCCGAAACCGGTAGCCATAATTGCGTTGCCTGCGGGACCTGCATGCGATTTTGCCCCACCAATGTGATCAAGGTCCAAGGGGAAAAGACTCATACTCACAGCGAGAAACGAGCCAGCCTCTATTTTATTGATTTTTCTCACTGCAGCCTTTGTGGTCTGTGCGTGGTCAACTGTCCCACCCAAACACTGAAGTTTTCCGGAGAATATGAATTGGCGCATTATAGCCGTTGGGATGGGGTGATAGACCTTATCCAACGGTTGGAGGAGTCGGCATGAACTCGGTTCAGAGCCTCATTCAACCACAAGTACTAGCCCAGATAGGATTCGCCGGGATCGTGGCACTTACCCTTACCGGGGCGCTCATAGCAGTTTTTCCCCGAAATATTCTGTACAACATCTTGGGCCTTATTGTTTGTCTCACCGGGGTAGCAGGAATTTTCGTCTACCTGGGAAGCCCTTTTATCGCTCTGATGGAGCTCCTCATCTACGTGGGTGCAATCTGTATTTCCATTATTTTTGCTATCATGCTGTCCAGACCGCTCCACCTGAGTCTACCCAAACGGCGTTTGCCTAAAGTAGGCCTTGCTCTGGGAGTAGGCGCGGCGGTGTTCATCATGCTGAGTGCAATCATCAGCCGCACCGAATGGCAGCCGGCCGCGACGCGCAGCAGCGATTGGTCCGTCGCCACTTTGGGCGCATACCTGCTTACCCGCTACGATCTGGTTTTCGAAGTAATTTCTCTGGTGCTGTTGGTTGCCATCCTTGGTGCCATCATCATCTCAGGTTATGCTCGCAGGAGTCCGTCGTGAACAGTCTTACCACCTATCTTTTTTTGGCAGCTTTGCTCTTTAGCTTGGGGATCTTCGGGGTGTTTCAGCGCCGTTCCCTCATTGGCATGCTCATCGCTATAGAACTCATGCTGAATGGTGCCAGCATCAACTTTATGGCCTTTAACCGATTCCTGGCACCTGATCCCATTGTCGGTCAGATATATACCCTGTTCATTATGGGCATTGCCGCTGCTGAGGCGGCCATCGCCCTGAGCATTATAGTGGCAGTATTCCGCAGACTTGGTTCCATTAATATCGAGCGGGCCCAAGAACTACGAGGCTAACCATGACCTCTTCCTGGTTCCAAGATCCAACTTTGCTGGCAGCCATGCTGGGAGCGCTGCTGCCCTTTGTTAGTTTTGTTCTGATAATGGTCTTTACCCGGCCATACCCGAAGCTGTCGGCAACAATCTCAGTTGCGGCCGTCAGTGTATCCGTCATCTGTGCCCTTTTCCTTCTCGGCCGCCATTGGCATCTGGAACATCCTATCCAATACACCACCAAATGGCTGGTCTCTGGAGAACTGTACGTTCCCTTTGGATTCATGCTGGATCAACTCAGTCTGCTGATGCTCACCATTGTTGCGGTTATCAGCTTCCTGGTGCAGGTCTACTCTTTGGGCTACATGGCTGGGGACCCGGGATTTTCCCGCTACTATGCCTTTCAGTCTCTGTTCGCCTGGGCCATGATGACCATGACCATCGCCCCCACCATGCTGCAATTCTACATTTTCTGGGAGCTGGTGGGCCTGGCCTCCTACCTGTTGATCGGTTTTTACTATGAGAAGTTCAGCGCTTCCGAGGCGGGGAAAAAGGCGTTCGTCATGACTCGTGTGGGAGATATCGCCTTCTTCCTCGGGATTCTGCTGGTGCTGCTCAATTTCGGCAACCTGAATATCCTGGACATGAACTCGGTTGATGTAACCGCGCGCATGTCACCGGCACTGATAACCCTTTGTGCTATTCTGATCTTCGGTGGCGTTGCCGGCAAGAGCGCCCAGTTCCCCCTGCTCACCTGGCTGCCTGATGCCATGGAGGGTCCCACCCCGGTGAGCGCCTTGCTCCACTCGGCCACCATGGTGGCGGCAGGGGTTTACATGTTCGCCCGAATTTTTCCCTTTTTCAGTAAGTCGGCCACCGCCATGACCCTCTTTCTGGCCATCGGCACCATCACCATGCTGCTGGCCTCAACCATGGCCATGGTGACCAGGGACATCAAGCAGGTCTGGGCCTACTCCACCATCAGCCAGCTCGGTTTCATGGTGATGGGACTGGCGGCAGGCAGCTACTTCGCCGGGATTTTTCATCTTACCACCCATGCCGGCTTCAAGGCCCTGCTCTTCCTCTGCTCGGGAGTTTTGATCCACGAGTATGAAACCAATGACTTTTTCGAAATAGGTAAATACGGAGGGCGTGGTCTTAAAGTGCCAATTGTGTGCATGACCGTGGCCGCGGCGGCCTTATCAGGATTGCCGCCCCTTTCCGGCTTCTTCAGTAAAGAAGCGATCATGGGGGGACTGGCCGACCTTCCTAATCCCATCTGGCTCTGGGCTGGGCTTTTGGGTGCCTTTTTAACCGCCTATTATTCATTCCGGCTGATTTTTGCCATTCTCTTTCCGAAGAAAATCGAAGAAGTCCAGCACGTGGAGCATGGCGGTCATGGTCATGGCGAGGACCACCACCATGCTGGTCTCTACTGGGTGATGGCCTGGCCCCTGATTATTCTGGCCGCGGTTACTGTTTTGCTAGGTTTCTTCCAGACCCCGTTGGAAAATTTTCTTGTGGCCCATCACGGTGGGGCTGAGGGCCACGGCGGCGGTCACCACGCCTGGCTCCTCTATGTGGCAGTGGGTCTCGC
>JAUWKY010000193.1 GCA_030613915.1 Syntrophobacterales bacterium | reverse complement strand
GGCAATGATCGTGGTGGCTTGTCGAGGTTTGAGAAGGGTGTCTTTGGTACAAAATCGACTGAGCTCTTGACCATCGATAAGTTCCATGGCGATGAAAAGATTGCCATCTTTTTCCACCACATCATAGATGGTGACAATATTGGGGTGTGAGAGTTGCCCAGCTACCTGGGCCTCCCTCAGCGACCGCTCTTTCAGGTTTGAAAGTTGCTTCGAGCCGAGAGTCTGGTCCAAACGAATTGTTTTGATAGCCACCGGCCTGCCAATGGTGGGATCCACGGCCTTGTAGACAACACCCATGGCGCCTTGTCCCAGTTCGCCTTCAATCTGATAGCGACCCACAGTCGTAACTTCCTCTCCAACCAAAAGATCGGAAGTCTCCGCAGCAACAGTCTCAACAGCCGCGAGGCTGGTTTCCTCGACTCTGTCGACCGCAATCGCGGCTGCGCGCAAACTGAAAACCTGAAGCACCGGTGCCAGGAAAAGTATGAGAAGAGCAGGGAAAAGCGGCTTGAACCAGAGATTGTGAGCAGTGAAACCCCAATAAGACCCTGCAACAGCCAGCCCAAACAGAAGGCCACAAGAAATCCAGAGCATCAATGATCGGCGACCCCCGGCTATTATGCCAAGTGTTAGAGCACTCAGGAGCATGAATAGGATCTCGGCGACATCGCTGAGTTCTGACCGGAGGATGAAACGCTCGTCCAGGATATTGGCGACGATAGTGGCGTGTTTTTCCACCCCAGGATATCCAGGCCCGAAGGGAGTAAGCCACAAATCATGGAGTCCGGCGGCAGCTACTCCCACGAGCACGACTTTGTCTTTGAGCATGTCGGGTTTTAAGTGGGCCTCCATGACCTTTTTGTAAGAGAGGTAGGGAAAACTCTCCCGGCCGCCGTAATAGTTGAGGCCAACAAGACCACGATCGTCAGTGGGAACTAAGCGCTCGCCGATCAAGATGCTCTCGCCGCTGTTTACTTTGATCTCAGCCCAACTGAGACCCAGATAGAGCCGACTCAGTTGAATTCCCAGAGAGGGGAAATATTGCTTCTCGAAAGCCACAATAGCTGGGTCGCTTCGCAAGACACCGTCCCTGTCTAGATAGGCGTTGACACATCCTAGAGCGGCTGCAGCCTCACCCAGAACTTGGGTTGGCGGGAATACACTGCTGCCGCGAAGCAAAGGCAGGGAAGGGAGTCTGTTAACATCATCAAAGAGAAGATAGGCAGAATGAGCCAAGATCGCCGGCTTCTCAGGGAGTACTCCAACGGTGTCACCCTTGAACTCGAAATAAAAGGGGAGGACCGCATTGCCCGCCTTCTTCATGGCCATGGCAAAGAGTAGGTCGTTTGAGTAGGAAAGTTCAGTGCTGGGATCTAGATCTAGCCAGCGTAAGAGGGGAGCGAATTCCGCCTCGGGAGGAATTGCTTGGGCTTGGGTTTTGCTGGGTAGAAAGGAAATATCTATGCCGATGGTGCGCGCTCCAGCCTCTTTTAGCCTGTGAACGAGGGCGGCAATCCGTGCTCGAGGCCAGGGCCAGCGGCCGTAATGGCTAATGCTTTGATCATCGATGGCGATGATGGTGACGTGGGGATTGGGGTCCACAGGACCGCGTAATCGAAAGAAAAAATCACGGATTTTAAGGTGGGTATTTTCAAGTGGGCCGAATGAAGCGACGTGAACAGAGGCGAAAATCAAGAAGAACGCAACAGCAATGATGAGAGCTTTTCGATAAGCCATTATTCGCCGTAGAGGTCTCGGTCGCGCGCTTCATTCCAGCGAACCCACGCCTCCCTCCTCGCTGCAGCAAGATCGAAAGCGGAGATCGCGCTTCTTCCTTCCCGGCCGAGAGTTACCTGTTGGTATTGTCCGAGGAGCAACTGCTCCCACTTTTCACGGGATATTCTGGTTGGACCAGGTACGCGAGTTGGCGCTTTTAACTTCGGAACTTTCTGTCCAGGGGCGAGATCGCCGGCGAACGGATTGTACACCTGAACATTTCCAGAATGAACGCGAACCCGCGTCTGCTGGCTGGGACCAACTTGAAGATCGAACACTGTGCCTTGGACAGCGGTTATAGCAGTGGGTGTTTCCACCTGATACCTGGAACCAAATCCCAACAGTCGCGTAACCCTTGTCCACATCTTGCCGATCGATAGGGCGAACCGGTACTTTTCCTTCTGGCGTCTGCGTTCCACCTCTTTCAACTCCAGGGTGGTATTGGCAGCCAACCTGAGGACGCTGCGATTGTCTAGAACTAATTCCAAGCGTCCCCGTTCGAGAACCTGCACTTTGTCCCCGGCCTTGAGGATGTTGTTGACCTGGAGCCTCTGCCAACCATTGGTTTCAGCACCCATCATTTGCACCTCACCTTCAACCAAGGTGGCCACTGCTTGGGAGGCGGCCGCAGCCATTTTCTTGGTCTCGGGGAGCGGTGCGGAAGGAACCGGTTCACCCCGTTTGGCTGTTACCGTCGAAGGTTTCCGCTTGGGAAGATATACGGTCTGGCCGACCTGGATGCGATTCAGATCCTTAATGTGGGGATTGAGATTCTTAATCTGGCTAACTATTTCTTGATTGTATGTATGGAGGTGCTTAAACGACAGGTAGCTTATACTGTCACCTGGCCTCACTTTGACAGAGATGCCAGGGTCAGAGGCGGCAACCAAAAAAGTGGCAACCAACAATATCAGCAGTACGGTGAGATGGCGTGGTCGCAGCAAGTAACTCATGAAATGTCCGGGCTAAGTGAACTGCTTCTCGGTCTGCCTATCAAGTCCTTTTTAGCAGAACTTCTGTAAGGTTGCAACCTTAGGAAAGCGCATAGAGCAAAGAGCATGGCGCATAGAGTTCAGTGGGAAATGAACAAGTAAAACTTGATTTAACCTGGTTAACTAAATACATTGTAGCAATCCTGGGACACCAAGTATGTATAACGATAATGTTCAACAAGTTCAGAAAAAACAATAATCGTCATGCCGGACGAGTCCGCCTACGGCGGATGAGATCCGGTATCCAGGAGAACAGAGTTGCATCTGGATTCCGGATATCCACCTGCGGCGGGTTCCGGAATGACGGAACAGGTGATTTCACCAAATAGTAGGTTTTGCAACAACCCGGTAATTGATTTGAAGCCAACGAAACAGAACTGACATGGTTAAGGCTAACGAACAACAGCAGATACAACCAGGACCAAGATGTATGGTGATCGCGGGAACCCATTCCGGAGTGGGCAAGACCACGATTTCCCTGGGTTTAATGGCTGCGTTTCAGAAAAGAGGACTCACGGTGCAAAGCTTCAAGGTGGGTCCTGATTTCATTGACCCGGGGCACCATACCAGACTGCTTGGAGCGCCAAGCCGCAACCTAGATGGCTGGATGCTTTCAAAAAAGTATAACCGGGCAACGTTTTGCCGGTCCATGCAAGGTAAGGACTTCGGTATAGTGGAAGGGGTAATGGGCCTTTTCGATGGCTATGATGGACGGTCCGAAGCTGGATCCACCGCCCAGATGGCCAAGTGGCTGAACGCTCCGGTAATTTTAGTTGTGGATGCCAGCAGTATGGCACGGAGTATTGCCGCCCTGGTCCATGGCTTTAAAACGTATGAGCGGGATCTGCGGTTGGGAGCGGTGATCGCCAACAAGGTAGGAAGTGACAGCCATGCTCGGTTTCTGTCCGAGGCCATGGAATCGGTTCCTGATGTTTCTTTTTTGGGAGGGCTACCTCGATCTGAGGAGGTAACGATTCCTGAACGGCATCTGGGGTTGGTCACCTCCGATGAAGAGCCTTATCCTGCTGATCTTTTCAACAAGCTGGCCGTACTCGTGGAAGAACACCTCGATGTGAGTAAGCTCTTGGAGATGCCGGCCACCGCAGTGAGTGATGAGATTCTGCCTGGGCCGACAGCTCGCCAAGCCAGGATACGACTCGGAGTGGCACGGGACGAAGCCTTCTGCTTCTACTACCAGGACAACCTGGACCTGCTCACCCACTGTGGTGCCGAACTCTGTTTTTTTTCTCCGGTTCGGGATTCGAATCTTCCTGCAAATGTTTCGGGCCTGTATCTGGGTGGAGGTTACCCGGAACTCTATGCTAGGCAGCTAGCAGAGAATGATAGCTTGAGAAGAGAAATTTTGGCGGCAGCTCACAGGGGAATGCCCATATTCGCCGAATGCGGCGGTTTCATGTACCTTAGCCGTTCAATTGAGGTGGAGGGGACTAACTACCCCATGGTGGAGCTTTACCCTTTCAGTACAAGGATGCTTCCGCACCGAAAGGCCCTCGGCTACCGCGAGGTAGTTCTCAAAGAGGATAGTTTGCTGGGGCCAAAGGGACTGAAGGCTCGTGGCCACGAGTTTCATTATTCTGAATTAATCGGGGATCCTGGGAAAATTCCCGACCTTTTCCGGTTGAGCAGTCGTGAAGGAATCGAAGTCGGCACAGATGGTTTCATGCTCAACAATACCCTGGCGGGCTACATTCATCTGCACTTCGGCAGTAATCCGGAGATGGCCGCCAATTTTGTAGATCGATGCAGGGAGTACCCAGACAAAAGCTAGTTGCAACGAGCAGTTCCCTGTAGGAGCAAGCTTCCTCCGGGCCGTAGGCCCCTCTGGGCCGGAGGCTGCTTGCGGTAAAAGGATGTATAGGTATTGGACAACATAGGATTTTATCAAAAGAACCGTGGGATTTCCGTTTCACAATAAATTCCTGAAGTGGCGACAATCGTCATACCGGACACGGTGGAACCGTGATCCGGTATCCAGTGATCAGTAGTTTTCTCTGGATTCCGGATATCTGCCTGCGGCGGATTCCGGAATGACGGGATCAGTGCTTAAGCGTAGGAGATTAAGTTTTACAATGACCCGCTAATGAAAAGTTGTGCAACGGACGACGGACTACTGACGTCATGAAGTGCGAGGATAGATAATGGTTGAGATCACCAAGGTTGACCCGGCTAAAATTGAAGAGCTCAGTTTCAAGATCATCGAGGAAGAGGCAGGAGAGCACGGTCTGAAAGCTGACGAGTGGGCAGTGGTGCG
>JAUWKY010000015.1 GCA_030613915.1 Syntrophobacterales bacterium | reverse complement strand
TCCGCCATGCCCTTCTTCGACAAATGCTTCGTTATCGCCGCCGTCAAGGTCGTCTTACCATGGTCTATGTGACCTATCGTACCTACGTTTATATGCGGCTTCGTCCTCTCAAACTTCTTCTTCGCCATGGCGGTTCCTCCTTGGACTCTATATGCCAAATGCGTGAGTGGCTGGCTGTCTCACGCCACCCCTGATCTCTTTCCTTCACACCTCAACCGGTGGCCGCAGCCTTCACCTCTTCGGAAATGGAAGACGGTACCGGTTCGTAATGGGAAAATTGCATATGAAAAGTGGCTCGACCTTGCGTCACCGAGCGCAAGTCTGTAGCATACCCAAACATTTCTGCCAAAGGAACGCGCGACTCGATCACCTGGACATTGGTACGAGTCTCCATGCGCATAATGCGGCCGCGGCGAGCGTTAACATTGCCCACAACCTCACCAATATATTCTTCGGGGACCACGACCTCCACAGCCATGATCGGCTCCAGCAAAATTGGGGCTGCATCCTTGACCCCTGATTTGACAGCCATGGATCCGGCGATGGCGAAAGCAATATCCGAGGAGTCCACTTCATGGTACGAACCATCCACCAAGCTTACCTGGATATCCACCAGCGGATAACCAGCAACGACCCCCTGTTCCAAAGCCTCCTTGACTCCTCGCCCCACAGAGCGAATGTATTCTTTGGGGACTGCACCACCCACGATGCGGTTTTCAAACTCAAACCCAGCACCCCGCTCATTGGGCTCAAGTTCTAACCAAACATGACCGAACTGTCCGCGCCCGCCACTCTGTCTGACAAAGCGTCCCTCAACTCGGACCTTACGGGTTATGGTCTCACGGTAGGCCACCTGGGGTTTACCCACGTTGGCATTTACCTTGAATTCTCTGAGTAGTCGATCGACGATTATCTCAAGGTGGAGTTCCCCCATCCCGGAAATGATGGTCTCACCAGTTTCTTGCTCCACCTTTACAATAAAAGTAGGATCTTCAGCGGCAATTTTTGCCAGGCTCATCCCTAGCTTTTCTTGATCTTCTTTACTTTTGGGTTCGATAGCGATTGAGATCACCGGCGCCGGAATTTCCATTGCCTCCAGCACAATCGGGCGGGCAGGATCACAGAGAGTGTCGCCGGTGGCGGTATTACGCAGGCCCAAGGCCGCGACAATATCACCGGCATAGACCTCTTTAATTTCTTCCCGCTTGTTGGCGTGCATTTTCAGCAGCCGGCCTATTTTCTCCCGGACACTTTTGGTGGAGTTCAACGCCTGGATCCCACTCTTGAGATGTCCCGAATAGACCCGGAGAAAAGTAACGTGTCCCACAAAAGGATCGTTCATGAGCTTGAAGGCCAGTGCTGCAAACGGTGCATCATCATCGGCTGCGCTGGTCTCCACCTCACCTTGGGGCGTAATGCCAGAGATAGCCTCCACATCCGAGGGCGAGGGCAGATATTTGACGATGCCGTCCAACAGGAGCTGCACCCCTTTATTCTTAAAGGCAGCACCACAAAACACCGGAACCAGCCGTAGTTCGACGGTGGCTCTGCGCAATGCTGCCTCGATCTCGTCATTGCTGATCGTATGGCCCTCCAGATATTTCTCCAAGAGGTTCTCATCAACTTCAGCCACCGCCTCCACCAGTAGTTGCCGATACTCCTCTGCCTCATCCTGCACCTCATCGGGCACATCAATGAGTTGGTAGCCGGCTCCCGAGGTGATTTCTTCCCACACCACCGCTTTCATGCTTATCAAATCTACAACGCCGCGGAAATCTTGCTCCTCGCCCAGGGGAATTTGCACTGCTACGGCAAAGGCGCCCAATCGCACTCGCATCATTTCCAGACAGCGCTGAAAATCGGCTCCCACCCGGTCCATCTTGTTAATGAAGGCGATACGGGGTACACCGTAACGGTCCGCCTGGCGCCAGACCGTCTCCGACTGGGGTTCCACCCCCCCCACGGCACAGAAGATGGCCACTGCCCCATCGAGGACCCGCAGTGACCGCTCCACCTCCATGGTGAAATCCACATGCCCGGGAGTATCGATGATATTGATGCGGTGATCTCGCCAGAAACAGGTGGTGGCAGCGCTGGTAATGGTAATCCCCCGCTCCTGCTCCTGTTCCATCCAGTCCATAACCGCGGTGCCTTCGTGGACCTCGCCCATCTTGTAGGAAACCCCGGTGTAATAGAGTATCCTCTCGGTGGTGGTCGTCTTCCCGGCGTCAATGTGGGCCATGATGCCGATATTGCGAACCATTTCTAAGGGTACTTGCCGGGCCATTCAACACCTGATGTTCAAATCCGAATATCGAAATTCGAAATTCGAAACAAATTTAAATGCTCAAAACTTCTAGTAGGTCGGATCGTTCTCGCGCAGTCCCGCTTTAGCGGGATTGATCCGACACAGCTTGGCGTCGGGTGAACTCCGCCCAGGCGGAAACCACCCGACCTACTAATCGCCACAATCAATGTCGGTGGTTACCACCGGTAATGCGCAAACGCCTTATTCGCTTCGGCCATGCGATGGGTGTCTTCTTTCTTCTTCACCGAAGCGCCGCGGTTGTTGGCTGCATCAAGCAATTCACCCGCCAGCTTATGCATCATGCTCTTCTCCGAGCGTTGCTGGGCATAATTGATAATCCAGCGGATAGCCAGCGCCACCCTCCGACTGCTCCGCACCTCAACTGGTACCTGATAGGTTGACCCTCCTACCCGTCTGGATTTGACTTCTAAAGTAGGCTTAACGTTATCCAAAGCCTTGGTGAAGACTTCCACCGGGTCTTGCTTGGAGCGCTCGGCGATAATATCAAAGGATTGGTATAGTATGCGTTCGGCAATGCTTCTCTTGCCCATCCTCATGATGTTGTTGATAAATTTGGCAACCAGTTTGCTGCCGTACTTAGGATCTGGCAAAGTGATCCTCTTGGGGACCTCTCTTCTTCTCGGCATTAGAATGCTCCTCAGATAGCGGAGTTGATTCCGCCAGTCCCCTCCCCGAGTAGGAGGTTTTTCAGGCCGATACATGACATGGGCCACGGCAAGATGTGTCCGTGGCCCATGCTCTGGTGACCGTTCACCTATTTAGTTACTTGGGCTTCTTTGCTCCGTACTTCGAGCGACTTTGGCGTCGATCTTGGACCCCTGTGGCGTCAAGGGTGCCCCGGATTATATGGTAACGCACCCCCGGCAGATCTTTGACCCTACCACCCCGAATCAACACCACAGAGTGCTCCTGGAGGTTGTGACCTACACCTGGGATATAGGAGGTCACTTCTATTCCATTGGTTAGCCGCACCCTGGCAATCTTACGGAGCGCCGAATTAGGTTTCTTAGGGGTTGTAGTGTAGACTCGCACACAGACCCCACGTTTCTGTGGACACCCCTGCAACGCCGGAGTAGTCTTTTTCCGTTTAACCTGTCTTCTTCCCTTGCGAACCAACTGATTAATAGTGGGCATAATATCTACGTCTCACTCGCTGGTAAAATCCGTCTCTGCGGTGCTGCAACGCACCGGCACCAAAAACATCTAAAACTACTTGCCTGTTGTCAATTTGTCAAGACCTTTTTATCGTAAAAGCCTTCAGCTTTCAGCTCTCAGGTTTGCTTGTTGATTCCTTACTGCTGACCGCTCATTTTTTATGAAGATCCTGCCGCTTCCTCTTTTTCACCTGAAACCATATCCCGATACCGCTTCAGGCCGGTTCCTGCAGGGATCAGTCTCCCCATAATCACGTTCTCTTTGAGACCTCGCAAATAATCCACCCTGCCGGCCACTGCCGCATCGGTGAGCACCTTGGTGGTCTCTTGGAAAGAGGCGGCAGAGATGAAGCTCTCAGTGCTGAGAGATGCCTTGGTGATTCCCAGCAACAATGGTTCGCCCACTGCGGGCTTCTTACCTTCATCGAGCAATTTCTGGTTGGTTTCCTCAAAACGGTGCTTCTCCACCTGTTCGCCCATGAGAAGTTCGGAATCACCTGGGTCGCTAATCCTGACCCGTTTGAGCATCTGGCGCACAATTACTTCTATGTGTTTGTCGTTTATCTTGACCCCCTGCAGCCTGTAAACTTGCTGGACTTCGTCCACCAGGTATTTGGCCAACTCCTTTTCACCAAGGATGTTGAGAATGTCGTGGGGGTTGGCAGAGCCATCCATAAGGGCCTCACCGGCCCGTACTAGGTCTCCCTCGTGGACACTGATGTGCTTGCCTTTGGCGATCAAGTACTCCTTGGGCTCTCCAATTTCAGGAGTGATAATCACCTTGCGCTTACCTTTGGTATCCTTGCCAAAGGTTATAGTGCCGCTGATCTCACTGATCACTGCCTGCTCTTTGGGTTTGCGGACTTCAAAAAGCTCAGCTACTCGTGGCAGGCCACCGGTGATGTCTTTGGTCTTGGTGGTCTCACGCGGGATCTTGGCGAGGACATCGCCAGCGGCAACCGGATCACCCTCGGTTACCATGATGATGGCGCCCACAGGCATAAAGTAACGGGCTGCACTCTTGCCTATTTTGGCCGTCTTAGCTGACTCATCTTTCATGGAGATCCGCGGCCTTACATCAGTATCCCCCCTGTACTCCACAATAATTTTGCTGGCCTTACCGGTAACCGGGTCAACCTTCTCCTGCATGGTGAGGCCTTCGACAATGTCGCCAAACTTCACTGTGCCGCTCACCTCAGTGAGGATGGGAGTAGTAAAGGGGTCCCACTCCGCCAGCAAGGTGTCAGTCTCTACGTCCTGACCATCTGTGACCTTCAGTTTGGCACCATAAATGATCTGGTAGCGCTCACGCTCCCGTCCCCCTTCGCCGACAATGGTGATCTCTCCATTGCGGTTCATCACCACCAGATTCCCTTCCACATCCAGGACCGTGTTCAGACTCACATATTTCACTGTGCCGGGATTGCGGTTACTGATTGAGGTCTGCTCAATACGCTTGCTGGCCGTGCCACCAATGTGAAAGGTACGCATTGTCAGCTGGGTTCCAGGCTCGCCGATGGACTGGGCAGCGATGATACCAATCGCTTCACCGATCTCCACCATGCGGCCATGAGCCAGATCGCGCCCATAGCACTTCATACAGGCGCCACGCTTGCTCCGGCAGGTGAGGACAGAGCGGATATGAATGCCCTCCAGGCCAGACTCCTCGATCCGAGTTACCCCTTGCTCGTCGATTTCCTCGTTGGCCTTGACCAACACTTTATCGGTGAATGGATCCTTTATGGTTTCAAGGGTTACCCGGCCCAAAACACGTTCGCCCAGACGCTGGATAATCTCTCCAGCCTCAGTGAGTGCCTCCACCCAGATGCCGTCAATGGTGCCGCAGTCTTGCTCGTAAACGATGGAGTCCTGGGCTACATCGACCAACCGCCGCGTCAGGTATCCAGAGTTGGCGGTCTTCAAAGCTGTGTCTGCCAGCCCTTTTCGCGCTCCGTGGGTGGAAACGAAGTACTGCAACACCGTAAGACCCTCGCGGAAGTTAGCAGTAATGGGAGTTTCGATAATTTCACCCGACGGTTTGGCCATAAGACCACGCATTCCCGAAAGCTGGCGCATCTGATCCTTGCTTCCTCGAGAGCCTGAGTCGGCCATCATAAAGATGGGATTGAACGAGGGCATCTCCACCTGCTTGCCACCAGGATCGGTGATTTTTTCCGTAGCAATTTCAAGCATCATCTCAGCAGCAATATCCTCGGTAGCCTTGGCCCAGATGTCCACAACCTTGTTGTACTTCTCACCGGCGGTTATGAGACCTTCATTGTACTGTCTTTCGATCTCTTTGATGTTGTCTGAAGCCTCCTGAATGATGTCTGGTTTGCTTGATGGGATGACCATGTCGGAAACCGCTATGGAAAGACCGGAGCGGGTAGCAAACTCGAAGCCGACATCTTTGATACGGTCGGCCAGTATCACCGTTCTTTTAACCCCGGCCTCGCGGTAACTATGGTCGAAAAGCTCGGCTAGAGCTCTCTTGTTCATAACTTTGTTTATGAGTTCGAAGGGAAGTTCAGATGGTACCACCTCTGACAGCAATACCCGGCCAGTGGTGGTTTCCACCCGCGTGCCGTTCAGGCGCACCGAAATTTGGGCATGGAGATCCAGTTCTCCAGCATCATAGGCGCAGCGCACTTCTTCAGCATTGGCAAAAATCTTGTTCTCACCCCTGGCAAAGGGTTTCTCTCTGGTCATGTAATAGATGCCGAGCACGATATCCTGACTCGGCACTATAATGGGCTCGCCATGAGCCGGACTCAAAATGTTATTGGTGCTCATCATCAGCACCCGCGCCTCGATCTGCGCTTCGATGGAAAGCGGTATGTGCACCGCCATCTGGTCACCGTCGAAGTCAGCATTGAAGGCAGCACAAACCAGTGGATGGATCTGAATAGCCTTCCCTTCGATGAGAATGGGTTCGAATGCCTGAAGGCCTAACCGGTGCAACGTCGGGGCGCGGTTTAGAAGCACCGGATACTCTTTGACCACCTCATCCAGGCAGTCCCATACCTCGGGAGTCTCCTTTTCCACCATTTTCTTGGCACTCTTGATGGTGGTCACATAGCCGCGCTCTTCCAGTTTGTTGTAAATAAACGGTTTGAACAGCTCAAGGGCCATCTTTTTGGGAATGCCACACTGGTGCAGTCGCAAATCGGGACCGATGACGATAACTGACCGCCCAGAGTAGTCCACCCGCTTGCCCAAGAGGTTTTGGCGAAAGCGGCCCTGTTTGCCTTTTAGCATGTCAGACAGGGACTTGAGAGCTCTCTTGTTGGGACCGGTGATCGTCTTGCCCCTTCTGCCGTTATCGAACAAAACGTCCACGGCCTCCTGCAGCATCCGCTTCTCATTACGGATAATGATCTCCGGCGCATTTAACTCCTGCAAACGTCGCAAGCGGTTATTGCGATTAATAACCCTGCGGTAGAGGTCGTTGAGGTCACTGGTGGCGAAACGCCCACCGTCGAGGGGAACGAGGGGCCGCAAATCAGGAGGCAGTACCGGGATCACTTCCAAAATCATCCACTGGGGCTGGTTTCCCGACTCCCGGAATGCATTGATCACCTTGAGTCGTTTGGCCAATTTTTTCCGTTTGGCCACTGATTTGGTCTTGGTCATCTCCAGGCGCATTTCTTCGGCAAGCCCATTCAAGTCCAATTTGCCCAGCAGTTCATTCACGGCTTCCGCCCCAATGCCTACCTTGAAGCTGTTGCCGTGCTGCTCGCGTAATTGACGATACCGCTCTTCGCTCAGTAGTTCGTGATCGCTCAGTGGGGTATCCCCAGCATCAAGCACAATATAGCTATCGAAATAGAGAACCTTCTCCAACTCCTTGAGGGTGAGATCCAGAAGATTACCCACCTTACTGGGCAAACTTTTCAGGAACCATATGTGAGCAACGGGGGCTGCCAGTGCAATGTGGCCCATGCGTTCCCGTCGCACCTTGGACTGAATCACCTCAACGCCACATTTTTCACAGACGACCCCCCTATGTTTCATGCGTTTGTATTTACCACAGTTGCACTCGTAGTCTTTTGTGGGCCCAAATATCTTGGCACAGAACAGGCCATCACGCTCAGGCTTGAAAGTCCGGTAATTAATGGTCTCCGGCTTCTTGATCTCTCCATAGGACCATTCCCGGATTTTCTCCGGCGAGGCCAGAGAGATACGAACCGCGTTGAAACTCAAAGGATCTTTGGGCCGAACGAAAAGGTTGTACAGTTCTTTCACTGCAACCTCCTCGAGGAGAATTCTCTCCTCGTTAAAGATTTTTTGTGATCAAACCCGAATATTGTGCATCGAATATAAGTAAATCCGAAATTCGAAGCACGAAGCACGAAACAAATTCAAAATACGAATTCTTTAATGTTCAAAACATATAGATTAAAACGGCAATTTTTTGTTTTGGTCATTTGAGTTTTGAGCATTGGAACATTGTTTCGGATTTCGATATTCGGATTTCGAATTTTTCTGATTTCCCGCTTAACTTCTTAAACGCCTCTTAATACGTAAGAGACTAAATTGCCATACTATCCGTTTACTAGTCGGCGTCTTCCAACAAGCGGACATCCAAACCCAGGGCCTGGAGCTCCTTCACCAGTACGTTGAAAGATTCCGGCAACCCAGCCTCGAGCGTATTGTCGCCCTTGACTATTTTTTCGTACATACGAGTCCTGCCGGCCACATCATCGGATTTCACCGTCAAGAACTCCTGCAAGGCATAGGCAGCACCATAAGCCTCCATTGCCCAGACTTCCATCTCACCCAAACGTTGCCCACCAAACTGCGCTTTACCACCCAATGGCTGCTGGGTTACCAGTGAGTACGGACCAATGGAGCGTGCGTGCAGCTTGTCGTCCACCAAGTGGTGCAACTTCATCATGTACATAATGCCCACAGTGACTTTGCTGTCGAATGGCTTACCATTGCGGCCGTCATACAGAGTCGCCTGTCCCAACTCTGGAAGGCCTCCTTCTTTCAGAAACTCCCGAATCTCTTCCTCCGCGGCGCCATCAAATACTGGACTGGCCACATGGAAGCCCTCTCGGTAGTGGGGAATCAGGCTCTTGAGTTCGGTTTCATCCGCCTCGTCAAAGTACTCCTTGAATTCCTGCTTGGAGTAAAGTCGCCGGAGCTTCGCCTTTATAGTCTCCTGACTCTTGTATTCCTCCAGTAACTGAACCAGTTGTTCACCAATCCCTTTGGCGGCCCAGCCCAGGTGGGTCTCCAAGACCTGACCCACATTCATGCGCGAAGGTACGCCCAGGGGATTCAGGACAATATCCACCGGGGTGCCTTCGGCAAAGTAGGGCAAGTCCTCTTCGGGCAGAACTCGGCTTACCACCCCCTTATTACCGTGCCGACCGGCCATCTTGTCCCCCACCGAAAGCTTGCGCTTAACCGCCAGGTAAACCTTGACCATTTTGATCACACCTGGGGGCAACTCGTCGCCCTTCTTGAGTCTGGCGATTTTGTCTGCGAAGACCATTTGCACCAGTTCGATCTGTTCGTGGTAGTTCTCCCAGATTTCTCGAATCTGTCCGGTCACCTCAACCTTCCCCTGCACCTCGATATCCATCCACTGGCCGGGGGCCAATTGGGCAAGGATGTCACCAGTAAAAGTGCCGCCCTTTTTGATCAAGGTCTTCTTGACGTCCTTGACGGGTTTGGCCGATTTCTTCTTTGCCAGCAACCGTTCGAGCTTCCTCAACGCGCTTTTCTTGATTATCTTTATCTCGTCACGCTGATCCTTCAGCAACCGCGCTATTTCCTCGTCTTCAATGGATATGGTCCGTTCATCCTTGTCTACACCCTTACGGGAAAAGACTTTGGCATCAATAACAATGCCCTCCACGCCCGGAGGCACCCGGAGAGAGGTGTCTTTCACATCCCCCGCCTTTTCACCAAATATAGCCCGGAGCAATTTCTCCTCTGGAGTGAGCTGAGTCTCACCTTTGGGCGTTACCTTGCCCACCAGAATGTCGCCGGTTTGGATTGTGGCGCCAACCCTAATAATTCCGCTCTCGTCGAGGTGTCCTAACGCCTCCTCACCGATGTTGGGAATGTCACGGGTGATCTCCTCTTTGCCCAGCTTGGTATCCCGGGCAACCAACTCGAACTCCTCGATGTGGATCGAGGTGAAGATCTCCTCTTTGACCACTCGCTCCATCACCACGATGGAATGCTCGAAGATGTATCAACCCCAACTCATAAAGGCAACAGTGATGTTCCGGCCGAGGGCGAGTTCTCCCATTTCAGTGGAGGGACCATCGGCAATGATCTGCCCATTGCTCACCCTTTGTCCAGGACGAACGATAGGCTTTTGGTTGAAACAGGTGTTCTGGTTAGAGCGCTGGAACTTGGTGATCTTATAGATATCCACTGCGGAGGCGAGCGACTGGTCTTCGCCGTCACCCTGGGAGGCCCTGACCACAACACGAGAGGCATCTACATCTTCCACTATACCATCGCGCCGGGCAATGATTGCAACCCCTGAGTCCTGGGCCACAACCTTCTCGACACCGGTACCCACTAACGGAGCTTTGGCCTTCAAAAGAGGTACAGCTTGACGTTGCATGTTTGAGCCCATCAGCGCCCGGTTAGCATCATCGTTCTCCAGGAAGGGGATGAGGGAAGCCGCCACGCTCACCAACTGATTCGGACTCACGTCCATGAATTCCACCTGGTCGGGACGGACCATCAGAAACTCGCCCTCCAGCCGACAAGAAACTTGGTCCCGGACGAATTTGCTCTTGCTGTCCAGAGGAGCATTGGCCTGGGCAAAGGCTTGTTTTTTCTCATCCATGGCGCTCAGATAGGCAACATTGTTGGACACTTTGCCACCTGCCACCTCGCGATAAGGAGTTTCGATGAAGCCGAACTTGTTCACCCGGGCGTACGTGCTCAACGAGACGATCAGACCGATATTGGGACCTTCCGGGGTTTCAATGGGACATATGCGCCCGTAGTGAGTGGGATGGACGTCACGCACCTCGAAGCCAGCCCGCTCTCGCGTAAGGCCTCCGGGTCCGAGGGCGCTTAGTCTCCGCTTGTGGGTAATCTCACTCAAAGGATTGGTCTGGTCCATGAACTGGCTCAGTTGGCTGGTGCCAAAAAACTCTTTGACCACTGCTGATACCGGCTTGGCATTGATAAGATCATGCGGCATCAGGGTCTCAATCTCTTGAAGACTCATGCGTTCCTTGATAGCCCGCTCCATCCTGACCAGCCCAATCCGATACTGGTTTTCCAGAAGTTCCCCAACCGCACGCACCCGCCGATTGCCCAGGTTATCGATGTCGTCCACTGCCCCCTGGGTGTCCTTGGTCTTGACGAGGCGTTTTACAGCCCTGAAAATGTCATCCTCAGTGAGGGGGCGGTGGCTGAGCGGCAACTCCTCGGTTCCCAGCTGTTGATTCAGCTTCAGCCGCCCCACCTCGGAAAGGTCATAGTGATCAGGGCTAAAGAAGAGATTCTTGAAGAACTCGGCTGCCACCTCAGGGGTGGGGGGATTGCTGGGCCGTAGTTTCCGATAGATTTCCAGAATCGCCGTCTCTGAATCTTCAACCTTGTCAATAGCAAGGGTATTTCGAAAAGACGGACTCACGTCGGCGCCTTCCATATGGAGCAAGTCCAAAGACTCTATGGACTGGGCCCGCAAGGTAACCAAATGTTCCTCGGTGAGCTCTTCATTGCACTGGATAAGTACCTCTCCGGTGTTCTCATCCACCACATCACGCCCGACCACTCGACCCACCAGGTTCTCATCCGGAAATGGAATTTCGGCAATCTTCGACTCTTTGAGCTGCTGGATAAGCTTGACTCCCAGCTTTCTTCCTTTCTTGGCCAGAACTTTTCCACTTTTCGGGTGAGTGATATCCACCGGTGAACGCGTACCTGCCAGAAATTCATCATCCAGCAGCTTGGCCACCCCATCTTTTCTGAGATAAACGCGTTCGGACTGGTAAAAATAATCGAGTAGCTCAGCAGCGCTGTAGCCCAAAGCCTTGAGCAGGATGGTGACGGGAAACTTGCGTCGTCGATCAATGCGCACGTGGAGGATGTCTTTGGGGTCGAATTCCATATCGATCCAAGAGCCGCGTAAGGGGATGATCCTGGCAGAGTAGAGAAGCTTGCCGCTTGAATGGGTCTTGCCTTTGTCGTGGTCGAAGAAAATACCTGGAGAACGGTGCAACTGACTAACCACCACCCGTTCAGTGCCGTTGACAATAAAGGTACCGTTGTTGGTCATCAACGGTATGGTACCGAAATAAACCTCCTGCTCTTTAATATCCCGAATGTGCTTGGCGCCACTGTCCTTGTCCACATCGTAGACCACGAGCCGCACCGTGATCTTGATTGGTGCCTCGTACGTCATCCCCCGCTGCAAACACTCTTCCACCTCATACTTGACTCTGCCGATGCTGTAGCGGACAAACTCGAGAGAGGCAGTCCCACTAAAGTCGCGAATGGGAAAAACCCCTTTAAAGACGCCCTGCAGACCTTTGTCGACGCGTTCATCGGGATCCAATTCCTGTTGCAGAAACCGTTCATAGGACTGTCTCTGCATCTCTATAAGGTTTGGGATCTCGACTATGTGTTTGATCTTGCCAAAACTCTTCCGCACTCGATAGTCATTGGCCAATGAGGTTGCCATATTTTCTCACCTTTGGCGCTGGCTCCATCACCCGGCTTTGGGTCACGATAGCTGACCCAAAAGCGATGACGGAGGGGGCTTCCGGCCCCTCGTCAAAGAGAACAGGGACGGAAACCACCAAGTTCAGGTATCCGGCCATCCGCGATATCCCTCGGTCATCCTTGGATGGCTCGAAAGTATTGAGGTGAACGCAAAAGCGATTCGCTCTCACGAGCGTGGTCCACCCTTTTATTCAACCAGGTGCAGGCTACTTCACTTCGACGGTGGCGCCAGCTTCTTCCAACTGCTTGACCACATCGTCGGCTTCATCTTGGGACACACCCTCTTTCACTGTTCCTGGCAGCTCATCCACCAAAGCCTTGGCCTCCTTCAGACCCAGGCTGGTGACGGCGCGTACAGTTTTTATCACCTGGATTTTCTTGTCACCCACTTCAGTGATCACCACATCAAACTCGGTCTTTTCTTCCTCAGCAGCCTCAGCACCAGCCGCCGCAACTCCTGCCGGCATAGCCATGGGCATTGCAGCCATAGGTGCCGCTGCGGAGACTCCCAGTTCTTCTTCCAACTCTTTTACTAACTCGGCCAGCTCAAACACCGGCATGTTTTTGATGTATTCTTTGATATCGTCTTTGGTCAGTTTCGCCTTCGCCATGTTTCTACTCCTTTATCGTTCTTAATATCTGTTCGCACAATCACGTTTTTTTCAAATTATGATGCTGGTGTACCCTTCTGCTCGATGGCCTTGAGCACTCCCAGAAGATCCCTCGGTGCGGCTGCGAGCACCCCGACAAAATCGCTGGGCACAGCATTCATGACAGCCAGCAACTTCGAGGGCAGCGATACCATAATCCCAAGAAGTTGAGCCTGCATTACTTCTTTGGAGGGCAAGGTGACAACCTTTTTCATGTCCTCCTGAAGCATCAGCCTGCCAGCAAGTACCCCCGCCTTGACCTCCAGCTTGTCATTGCCCTTGGCATATTCCAGCACCACCTGCGCCGGCGTCAGCTCGTCATCGTAGCAAAAGGCAAGGGCATTGGGCCCGATGAGGTGTTCCTCGAGCACTGAGGCCGTAGTACCCCGAAGTGC
>JAUWKY010000041.1 GCA_030613915.1 Syntrophobacterales bacterium | reverse complement strand
CAACAACGAGAGTCCGTTCATCTGGAGTCAGCCCAGGTTGTGAAGGATGAAGTCGCCAAGTAACAAAATATACGGCTCCGGCTTGCCTCCAATGAGGAAGTTTTCTTCTATAGATTGAGACTTGTTCTTCATTGAGGCCAGGCAGAGACGCCTGCTCCGCCAATTCTTTATTTTCTTTTGTTGTGACAGGCACAGAGGCCTGGCCTACCGGTGATTTCAGGAACTTGTCCCTTGTCATGGTGCCCCCCTTTGTTTCCATTGGTTTGCGAATCAGTAGGGCGGGCGTCTGTGCTGGTGGAGCGGGCGTCTCTGCCCGCTAACAGACAGGCACGGAGGCCTGTCCCACCAGACTGATTAAACATCATGCCTGCACCAGAAGATAAAAGATAACCCTGTACAGAGGTATGATCACCTGATCAAGAAGGCCCAAGTAGAGGAGACCGATGATGAGAAAAATGCCGTAACGCTCGAGCCCCACGTATGCATCCCTCAATTTAGGAGGGAGGAGCCCAGCGACCACCTTCGAACCGTCAAGGGGGGGGACCGGCACCAAATTAAACAGTGCGAGGATGATGTTGATGGCGCAGCAGAACTTAAATAGGTCAAAAAGAAGCGGCGGTGCCGAGAATGGGAGGGCACGCAGTGCTATGGCAGATAAAAGTATGAGTGAGATATTCGCAAGGGGACCGGCAGCACCTACTAACATCATTCCACGTTTGGGATCTCTCATGAGATATGGATTGACTGGCACTGGTTTGGCCCAGCCAACCAGAAAGGGAGAGCGTATTAAAATGAGAAACAGCGGCAAAACCACGGTACCCCAAGGATCCATGTGCTTAATCGGGTTCAAGGTGAGGCGACCGGCGTCCCGAGCAGTGGGATCACCCAAGGTAAGGGCAGCATAACCATGAGCCACCTCGTGGAGAACCACGGAAAAGAAAAGGATCAATACCTGAAACAAAATGTCAAGCCACGTAGTCATATGATGGAATCTCCTCGCAGGAAGCTGCGGATTATGCCCACAGCATAAGACTGGTCTCGTTGAAGGTCAAGCCATCCCTGTAAGTTTGTTATACTAGCTAGAAATTGTCTCTCTTGCCTAATCTTGGGGCTTGTTATAAAATGCCTCCATCTACTGCTAACCGTTTGGCCTGTCACATCACAGCAGGTTTTCACTGACAGCGTTCGGGTCAGCAAAACCAGTCGTTATGCGCACTTGTATGTCCGCCTCTTAATTGTCCAGTTTGCTGCCAGTGGATAGGAGCTTGCCATGCAGGTATTTGTCACAGGAAGTACAGGGTTTGTAGGCAATCATGTTTTAAATACTCTTCTGGATCGGGGCCACCAGGTGCGAGCTCTGGTGCGACCGGGTTCGGAGTACAAGTTGAAGGAACCGGATAAGGTAGAGGTAATCACAGGTGATGTTACTGAAAGTGCTGATCTGATTCAGGGTATGAAAGGATGCGATGCGGCCATCCATCTGGTGGGTATCATCCGAGCCTTTCCAAATAAGGACATTACCTTTGAGCGGCTGCACACTGAGGCCACGGCCAATGTCATCGAAGCTGCCAAAGAAACAGAGGTTCCGCGGCTTCTTCATATGAGTGCCTTGGGGGCCAGGGAAGATGGTCCCACTCCATACCTACGTACCAAATTCGCCGCTGAAGAGCTCGTGCGTCAAAGCGGGCTGAATTACGTTATCTTTCGGCCTTCCCTAATCTTTGGCAGGGGTGGGGAAGCGATAAAGATGTTCGGGGATATGGTAAAGAAGTATGTGGTTCCCATCATCGGGGATGGCCAATACCGTTTTCAGCCGGTTAGCGTTACCACAGTAGTTCAAGGGTTCGAGAAGGGGCTTGACCCGGAAACCGCTAAGGATCAGACGCTGGATGTGGGCGGTCCCGACAACGTAACTTTCGATGAAATCATGGATACTCTGGCCCGGGTGATGGGTAAGTCCATCGTAAAGATTCACATGCCGGTTCTGCCCTTGCGACTGGCCACTTCCGCGCTCCAGCACGCTCCTGGATATCCCCTCACCACAGATCAGATCACCATGCTGCTGGAGGGCAGCACCTGCGACGAGAAACCTTTCTATGAACTTCTGGATCTTACCCCAATCCCTCTGGAGCAAACGTTAAGAGAGGCAGTCTGGTAGAGGGGCTTGCTCTGGCAACCCCGTGACACGGTGACACGGAGACGCGGCGACACGGAGATGTAAGTTTCAGCTCGCCTAAAATCGCCGTCTCGCCCTATCGCCGTGTCAGTCTCGATCGTATTTGCCGGCAAGGGTGAAGGATCAGTTTCGCTTTGCTTTCAACACGGAGTTCTCGAACTTCTCCCATCCTACTCGGTTGATGAGCGCACCCAGGCGTTCTCCACTCTTGGCTTTGTCCTTGTAGAATCCAACGATATCACCCACCAGGTTCAGTACCTGCTCAGCATCGAGACCGTTGGTTAGATCACGGGCGAGTTGAGGGTGGCGACCGAGTTTGCCACCAACCAGAACTCTGTAATTGTTGGCTGTGGTGCTAATTGCGCTGCTGGGGCACACCCGGGCACAAACACCGCATTCAACGCAGAGATCTTCCTCTATGGACAGCAGAAATCCGTCATCTAATATTATGGCTGACTCCTGGCAGACAGCCTCACACTCACCACAAGCAGTGCACTCCTCGGGCTCACAAGAAACCTGGGCCTGGCCGATAATACCGATATCTTTGATTTGTGGCTGGGAGCAAGCATTGGGACAGTCTGCCAGAGTTACGCGAAGCTGGTGATGTAACTTCACATGGTCGCCCAATTGTGAACGGAGAAAGCTGAGCAGGTCTGCCTTTTCCAGCAGACTTTCAAGGTTGGAAACCAGGTCCGCTGAAGTGATTACAGCGTTCTGGCAGCCACTGGAGCCAAAACAGGCCTCGACGCTGTAGCCTTTGACTCCCTCGCTAAGACGTTTCAGATGATTCCGCTTGCTCTTTTCCAGATCGGTCTTGGTGACGCGATTGCGGCCGGCAGCGGCAACCTCTTCTTCCACTTTCTGGCGCACCTTGGTGCGAACAAAAAATGGAACGCGGCGGAGTGTCTTTTCAGCCTCACTGTCCCAGGTCATCTTCATAAGCGCCCAGCCCTCCTCAGAAGCAAATACCATATTCCAAGGAATTCTAATCCATATAGCCGCTGATGACAATCTAGGCAAGACCATGGAGTAATGGAGTAGGGGTAATTTCGGATTTCGGATTTCGAATTTCGGATTGAAAAAAATGAAATGCAAATCAAAAACTCAATTTGAAGTCCACAATCCGCATTCCGCATTCTCAAACCGGGAACCCGCCCGAAGGGTGGGAGTCCGAAGGACAAATCTGCAATCCTTGCTACCCATACAGCCGCAGCGGTTCCCCATAGATCTCAATGTCTCCAGATTCATTGAACCGTCCTTTGATACAGGAGATATACTGCATGCCCCGCGTCAGCATCAGATGCCAGGCCTCAGGAATGTCATAGAAGCCTTCTGTTGAAGCGGCCAGTACTGAGTGGTCGCACGATAAGGATAGACTGGCCAGCGCTTCGTCAGCATCAAAGGTCATTGGTAGCGTATTGCTGTCGACAAGATAAACTATTAACCCTTTTTTCATATTCTCTCCTTCTTCTAAGTTAATGGGTCCACTTGTATGTTCAGTATTTTTCTTAGGCAGGCAGAGACGCCTGCCCTACCTGAACTGTGTTTGCAAGAACAAGTAAAGTCTGGTGGGACAGGCCTCTGTGCCTGTCACCATGCAGCTAAACAAAGTGTTCCCCAAGGACACCTGCCGTCTGCCCACGGCAGGCGCCCTCGGGAAGAATGGGGGTTGAGGTTGGTGCCAAAAAAAAATCCTTAAGCTGTCTCCAGCTTAAGGATTGCACCCAGTTTACTTGATCCTTAAGGATCGTCGATCCCAGCCATGTCCTCGTGGCCTGCTCGACTAGCACCTGGGCAGGTCTTCTGGCTTTCGGATCATCCTACTCGCCGCGCCTTCCCATCTCGCTCGAACGTGACAGTGGCGAATTTGCGGCTTTCGTCCCCGATAACAGCGGCGGGACCGCTCCCGACTTCCACGGGATTCCCTATTAAACCCTTTCGGGTACCCAAATTGTGTCGTCTTGTACTACTACAAGGCGGTGGGAAAAAGCAAGAGAAAAAAGGGGCTCTCCCATCGTCTACTTTTAATTTTCGCAGAACATCAAAAAAGGACTCGTCTTTTTGTTCATTTTCAGGAAGGTTGAGCTACGCTTGCAGTGGAGTCACTTAACTGCTCAAGTAGTCGCAGTTCATAGTTCTTGAGAATGTCCCGCGCCTTGCGTTCCACCTTTTGTAACCGCAGGTAAAGGTTGCGGATGTCCTCCGTCTTGCCGAAGATCTCCAGTTCAGTATTTATTTGGTCCATCTGTTTTTCATGAATAGAGGTCAAGACCCTGCAGCGGAAGATAACTTGCTGACAGACCAGGCGCCACCGAGCGCTCTTCTTTTTGTCCTGCCCGGCCAAGGTAATCATCCGCACGGCCTCGTCAATGTCGTCCTCATCCAGAGCCTCAAGCGCTCTATGCAAGTAATAGCGACGCGGAAGAAATCCTCGGCCTTCAAACTTCGGTGCGAAAGTCTTGCGAAAGAGCTTGAACAGGGAGTTAAGTCCGACCATCTACCTCAAGCCCTTTGTGCTTCGATGACAGCGCGTATGAGTTTAACAAAGCTCTCTCTCAGCTCGGGGAGCTCAATGGACATCTCATCTATTTGTTCTAAAACATCTCGATAGTCAGAGGTGGGCTCCACCGGTATCCGGTTTACCAGATTGACTGTGGCTTCGTATATGCGACGATCAATCCTTATCAAACCAAAACCGGCACCGATCACGGCGAGCAACCCGCTCACAATCTCCATGCCGGTTATTTCCTCCAGTGCCAACTCGGCTGCCAGGCCCAATAGAGCTCCAGTCAAACCGCCAGGAATACTAAGGTTTCGCTCCTGTATCATTTTTTCCTCCTCAGGAATAGTTATTATTTATAAGTTGGAAGTATATCATGTCATTGCAGCAAATAGCCAGATCTTCGCCTGGACCTCAGTCTTGGGAAAGGTGATGGGATAGAAAGGGTTGCTCATCCACTGGGCTAAGGAAGTTATTCTTGGAAAACCTTTTCAATTCTTCTCAGGTATTCATCAAGCACCCCGCCTCCCCACCACTTGCGAAGAGAAGCCTGGAGGTAGCCTGACTCATACATAAGTCTAAGGGACACATCCACGAAGGCTTTGACGTCATCCTCACCTTTGCGGATGCCAACCCCCCAATCAGTGGTATTGAAGTGTTCGCCGACCACTTCAAGATCGGGGTTGTAAAGGGCCATGGTGAATACAAATAGATCATCCTGGGCAAAGGCAACACCCTGGTCATTTCTCAAAGCTTGTATGGCCTCGTAAGTCTTGGTGAACTTTATTTGCTTGGCACCGGGAACCAGTTCAGCCAGGGCTTGAGCTCCGGTGGTTCCCTTGATGGTGATCACCTTCTTGCCCTTGAGATCATAAATGGAATTGATGGCCGACCCTTTTTTTGCCAAGAGACGAACACCTGACTCAAAATAGGGAATGGAGAATTGCAGCTTCTCGGCTCGTTGAGAGGTTATACCCATGGTCGCCCAGATGATGTCGATTTTCCCAGAAGTTAGCAACTTGATTCGGCTTTCTGGGGTAACCGCCACGAACTCAACTTTTTTTGGATCACCGAAAAGATACTCTGCGAGCTTGTGGCACAGATCAATCTCCCAGCCCTCGAACTCACTTTTCTCGTTAATGGCACTCCAAGGTGGGTAGTCGGCTTTGACACCGATTACGATCTTACCTTCTTTTATGATAGCAGCTAGAGATTTCGCCTCAGCTGGAACCGAGGCCAAAGAAAAGATCAATACCAGGACGGACACCGCGATCAGAAATCTCTTCATCGCTTCCTCCTTTTAGACAACCGCAAGGCCAATAGCTCATCTGGCAATCATGGTGCGCATGCGGTCCGAGGCGTTCTGGGCGTCATCTGCGATGTCGCCGATAATTTCCACCAACCGGACAACATGGAAGATGTCCACCGGGTCTTTCAACACGGCAAAGGCCTGTTTTTTGAGCTCATGTTCCAGGTGGTCTGCCTCCTTTTCGGCCTGATGGATATCACCGATGATGCTTTTTAGCTTATTGCGGTTTTTTTCAGTACTGCTCTTGAAGTAGACAATGGCCTGTTCCGCCATGTCAGGGAGTTTCTCAATGCACGGAACGACAGCGTCAACAAGGTGCAAGAAATCATCAACCAGCTCCTCCGCGATCCCCCCTTCGGGTTTGAACGAGAGCCAGTACAGAGCTTCCTCCACGCTATCCACCACATTGTCCTGCTCGCGCAAGCAGTCTAAAAGAACGAACTTGTCCACCGGCATGAGCAAGCCCCGGGGCAGGTGGTTGCGGAGATTGCGCTTGAGCCAGTCTGCTTCGCTTTCAAGCTTGGCCACGTCCTCGGTGAGTTTGTCGAACTCCTCGCAATCCAACTCGACATAACATTTCACCGCCCGCTTAAACATCCAAGCGCATTCTTTTACCTTGTCGGCGTGGTCTTTGAGCTTTTTGAAAGGTGACTCGAAAAAAAGAGAAAGGAATGAGAATCTCATGGACATACCTCCCGATAGAGGTAAACGTTATTAAAGAAAGAATAAAGTTAAAAGCTTGTATAACACCATGGTCAAGACCATCGTAAACGGAAGGGTAATGACCCAAGAAGAGCCGATGTTGCGCAACAGCCTCATATCGAGGAAACCCATGCCGCGCATAAAACCCACCCCTACTACGGCACCCACCAGTACGTGAGTAGTGGAAACAGGCAGCCCCAGCCTTGAGCATACCAGAATTGTGGTGGCTGCGCCAAACTGGGCGCAAAAACCCCGTACCGGAGTTAGCTCGGTAATCTTGCCGCCAACAGTCTCCATTACCCTGCCACCAAAGGCAAATAAGCCGCCACCTACGGCAATTCCACCTATAGCTAGCATCCAAATTGATACCTCCACCTGCATGGCCACACTTTTGGTCTTGACCACTGAGAAAATGGCCGCCAGGGGGCCAATAGCATTGGCCACGTCATTGGCCCCATGAGCGAACGCTACGTAGCATGCAGTCAACACCTGGAGATAAGCAAAGAAAGCCTGGAGTGGTGAGAAGTCGTGTTGTATGTTCTCCTTTAGTTTCCGTCGGCCAAGGAGAGCCCTCAGCCACGCGGAGCCAACTAATCCACCTCCTGCCGCGCAAGGAATTGCAATGAGCAGGGCTTGGCCGAAGCCGAGGTCGAGATGTAGATTCTTGAGACCTTTAAAAATAAAAGACAGAATAATTGTCAACAGAACGACACCGATCAGGAAAGGTGCCCACCGTTGCGCTACAGACTCAGGGGCATCTGCCCTGAGAACTTTCTCGCGTATTAGATAATAAATGCCCCCGGCGATAATTGCACCAGAAAGCGGCGAGACAACCCAGCTAATTGCGATGGTAATAATTTTACCCCAGGAAATGGCACCGATCCCCACACTGAGCATTCCAAAACCCACCACAGCTCCCACTATCGAATGTGTAGTGGAAACTGGCATTCCGAATACCGTGGCCAAATGGACCCAGATGCCGCTGGCAAGTAAGGCGGCAAACATACCAAGCATTAGTTTGTCAGGCGCACCTGCAAGCAAATCCGGGTTGATCATGCCCTTGCTGATAGTGTTGGTCACATGACCGCCGGCCAGTACGGCGCCTAGCAAGTTGGCCACAATGGAAATAATCACAGCCCGGCGGATGGTCAGAGCCCCAGAACCAACCGAGGTTCCCATGGCATTGGCCAGGTCATTGGCACCAATATTGGCGGCCATATAGAGGCCAATAAGTGTGGCTGCAGCTAGAACAATCGTATCCGCACTCATATTCACTCAATCATGCTTTGATGGCTTCGGCGGCAGGCAGTCGGCCCAGTAAGGTGAGAAAAAACTATTCCCACTAATAGCATCAGGTTGTCTCGACCAGAATGGAAGTGTTTAGGCAACTCGTACTCACAAGAACATCGTCAAAGTTTTCTTTTCGGTCGAGGGAACATTAACAGATACACTTATCTTTTCAAACACTTTTTCAAAATAATTTTGAGTGAAGGGAATAGCGATATAAGGTCCGGGGCAATGTTAGGTCACTAGACTTCGCTTTCACTCATAGTCATTCACTGTGGCGACCTAATGACCTTGTGCCTTGCACCTTACATCTTGCACCGTCGGCTTCTACTAAAAAAAGAACGACATACTCAACAGACTAGCAGAGAATAAAAGGAGCGCTACCCAAGAAGATCTATAGATAAGCCGACAACACCTCCGGATGTGGTCGGGGCCTACCTCCACATCTCCGTCCCCCAACCATGGTTTCTCTACGGTTTCTTCCTGATATACCGTAGGTCCTCCCAGTCTGATACCAAGGGCCCCAGCTACAAAGCTCTCAGAGTGGCCGGCGTTGGGTGACAGGTGCTTCAGCCGGTCACGCCTGGAGATTTTCCATCCTGCCCATGCTTTTTCGCCACTGAGAACCGCTCCTATAGATAAAATGATGAGGGAAAGACGAGCCGGCAAAAAGTTGGCTAGATCATCAAGTCGGGCGGCTGGCCGGCCAAATAGGAGATAGTGGTCGCTCCGATATCCCACCATTGAGTCGAGGGTGCTTATTGCCTTAAAACCAAGCATACCCACTATGCCTGCTGCCACAGGTGCAGGGCAGCCAAACACATGGCTGAAAACTGCTATCAGGGTGTACCAAAAAATAGGTGAGAGAACCCCATCAACGAAATTCTCCGCCACACTCTCCACCGCCCCTCTAGCCACACCCTCGGGATTTAAGTTTGAGGTGTCTCGCCCTACAATTTTCTGGAGTTCAGTGCGGGCCTGAGTCAAATTGCTCCTGGTCAAGGTCTCAGCAATTGGTTCGGCGTGCTTGCACAGATCCTTTAATGCCAGGCAAGAGTAGGCCAGATAGAGATCCAAAACTGTGGCCAGGAAGGGATGTAGCCCACCAATGAATTGTCGGAGGGTCCAATAAGCCCCAATGGCAAGACCGATTGTCATGGTCACTAAAAGGATTCCGCCACCTGAGCCCGACCATCTCAGCCGCAGTAATAGTTTCTCGAAAGCAGAAATAGTAGCGCCTATGAGTCGAACCGGGTGGAAGAGAAAGGGAGGATCACCTAGAAGTGAATCTAGAGCCAAGGCAGAAACAAGTATGGCGGCGGCAAGGATCATAGATAGTGGTCAGAACAACTTCGCATGAGCGAGAGGACCCTATCGTTTTCTTCTGGTTGGCGAATTGCCATGCGAAAAAAGTTATCCTGCAAGCCAGGAAAGTTTCGGCAGTCCCGCAGATGAACCCCTGAACCCAGCATGAAGCGCAAGAGATCATCCAACTGGTCAGTCAACGTCCAGCGAGCCAAAAGAAAATTGGCTGCAGGCTCGAAAGGTTGAAACCCGGAAATGTCTTGTAATCTGTCGAAAACCCTGGGACGTTCCAGACAAACAAGCTTAGATAGCCGCTGTTCGTAGTCAGCACACTTGATTAACTCGAGCGCCACCTTTTCGGCAACTCGGTTCACGCTCCATGGTTCTTTGAGGGGGCGCAGCCGGGAGATTGTATCGGGATGGCCGACAACAGCACCCAATCTCAGACCGGGAAGTGCAAAGAATTTAGTGAGTGAGTGGAAGACAAGAATATTCCCTTGCGGAGGCTCCTGCCGGATCAGGCTCACCTCTTCCGGCTGATCGAGAAACTGGACAAAAGCCTCGTCCACGAGAATCCACTTGCTGGGGAAGGACGCGGCTAGATCCAGGAGAAGTTGCCGGGGAAAAACGGTGGAAGTGGGATTATTTGGATTGCCGACAAATAGACCGTCAGCCTCGGCCATAACCTCCTTGAGTGTATCAAAGCCTGGAGGGGTAAAACCCTCTTCAGCCTTGAGTTCTACCTCTAGCAGATCTGCCCCGGCAGCCAAACTGGATCTGGTGTAGTCATGAAAGGAAGGGGTGATCACTGCCACTTTCCGCAATTCCAGAGCCCGGGGCGTCAGGTAGATGAGTTCGGTGGAGCCGTTGCCTGCCAACACCCTAGCCGGATCCAAATCGAACCTTTCCTGGTA
>JAUWKY010000076.1 GCA_030613915.1 Syntrophobacterales bacterium | reverse complement strand
ATATCTTCTTTGATTGAACTTCTGTCGAACTGCCGCCACATGAACATGGCCGTTTTCTGAGACCAGTAGTTAATACCGAGAATAAAAGGCGTCTCTGTCATATAGTCACCAATCTATCGAGCAAAACAAATCCGAATATCGATCCGCCGGAGGCGGACGAAACAAATCCGAAAACGCCTATGCACTTAACTCCGCAAAAATCCCTTCCCCCTTGGAAACTATGTCACAATTCGCCGAACCCGTCATTCCGGACGAGTTCGCCTGAGGCGGACGAGATCCGGAATCCAGTGAAAGTTCAATATAATCAGGTTCTTTCTGGATCCCGGCTCGCGTCCCGCTTTGCGGGACTTGGCCGGGATGACGAATTGCGACACAGTCTTTTGAGGGGAGAGGGGGCATGTAGTCATCCTGCGGAGTTAAGTGCATAGGCGTTATCCGAAATTGGTCCTTCGGACTCCCCACCTGAAGGTGGGGCCCCGGTTTCAAATATCAAATGTTCAAAACGATAATTCCTCGTTAAGTTTTTCATATTTCGCTTTCATAGTTTGTTCGTTTCGGATTTTGTGCTTTGGTGATTTGAATTTGTTTCGGATTTCGTACTTCGGATTTCGGATTTCTGGGCGCGACTTGCAATATGGAGATTGGACCACTCCATCACAGTTCGAGGTCCAGATCCCCTACTTCCTCAATACTCTCGGGTTGCCATTGCGGCTTGTCGTCCTTGTCTATGACCCGCGCTCGTACACCCTCAACATAATCAGGGTGTGCCAGAATGAAACGGGCTGCCTTGAAATCGGCTTGGAAAACCTCCTCCAGCTGCCTCCCCTCATTGTGCCGCAGGAGCCTTAAGCTTACTGCCACCGCCGTGGGAGAACGTTCGGCGAGTCGATGGAAGACCCCGTCGCATAGCTGGGTTTGAATGCTACACTGTCGCAAGGATTCCATAATCTCCACCATGGAACTTTTGCCAGCAAAATAGGTGGCAACCCACTCGTCCATCTCGGGTTTGGTGGGGATATTGCTGTCAAAAAAATGGACTAGCCCTGTTAGCAATTCCTCTGCCGCTGCAGATCTTAGCTGGGAAAGGGTTCCCGCATATCCCTCCAGCACTGTTATGAGTTCGGACAACCGCTCCGATTTCACCAAGTGGCTGGCCAAACCCACGCGTACAGCCTCTGCCCCGACCATCTCGTATCCGCTAAGACCAAGATATTCCGGGTAACCCTTTGGACACTTGGCAAACATCCACCCTGTGGCTCCAACATCCGGGAAAAAACCAATTCTCGTCTCCGGCATAGCCATGCGGGTACGCTCTGTGGCCATCACCAGGTCAGCAGCAGCGACCAGTCCGAGTCCTGCGCCCATGGTAATACCGTCAGCGAGGGCAATGAGCGGTTTTGGAAAACGATGGAGCCGCAAGCACAGACCGTATTCTTCCTCCAAGATCTGCTCTGCCGTTGGGGAGACCTTTTGCTGTACAGCCTGGGCAAGTGCTTTAATATCCCCACCGGCGCAAAATCCCCTCTCTCCCGCACCAGATAGTAAGACAAACTGCATGTTTTGATCGGCCTCTATCTCGTCGAGTGCGCGATCAATGGAGCGAATCATTTCCAGGTTGAGACTGTTCAGCACACGTGGCCGATTGAGGACAATACTCATCATGCGAGAATGTCTGCCTACTAGAATAGTTGGTTCCGTCTGGCTTTTCATCTCATTCATAGGTGACCCTCAAATGTCAGGGTTCAGGTGTCAGGTGTCAGGAAAAAGAACCACAGAATCCAGTAGTCAGTAGCCAGTAGCCAAAATGGAATAAAACTCTTTATGTTTTAGCCTCTTGGATTCTGGATTCTGACTCCTGAATTCTTAAATAATTTGGTGCTTAGTTTCTAGTGCCTAGTGCAAACGGCTGCCAGCTGTATTTCCCTCTACCCTATGCTCTATGACCTATGCTCCATGCCTTCTTAAATTCGCAATCCGAAACCGGGAACCCGCCCGAAGGGTGGGAGTCCGAAGGACAAATCCGCAATCCGAAATATTCACGCTGTCCTCTCGGCCAACTCCAGCGCCAGTTCCTCGATAGTCTGCCGATTTTCCAATTTTCTCCGCCACCTGGAGGGGATAGCCTCTACACCCAAATAGGCACCGGAAATAGCTCCAGCCATAGCACCGAGGGTGTCCCGATCTCCGCCATGCATGATAGCACAATCGAGGCAGTCCTCGAAGGAACGAGGACACCGCACGAAAGAATAAATGGCGAAGGGCATGGACTCCTGCACGGCAACGCTCTGGCCTAGCTGTTTGGCAGCGAGTGGCGGAGCGACATTTTCGCTCAGCACTTCTTCTAGGAGCTCCATTTTTTCCCGGATTTCATTGGTACGAGAAAAGTCAATTAGGTCCCTGACAAACAGGTTTATAAGAAATTCCTTCTGGGGGTCGAGTTTCACTGCTTGGGCAACAGCCCGGGCCTGTAATGCTGCACCATCTTTCCCCACTGGATGCGAGTGAGTTACTTCAGCTGAATCACAAGCATGCTCGTAAATCTGCAGGGAATCATGAAAGAACAGACCCAAGGGAGCTATGCGCATGGCAGCCCCGTTCCCGAAGGAGCCGCTACCACTGAACAAATTCTGAGCTGCTTGAGCATAAGGAATTCCCAATGAACGTACCATAGTAAAGATAGTTGGAGGTCCGGTTGCATATCCCCGCCAGGGTTCCCGTTCAAAATTGCGCCGAAAGGTCTCTCCAAGATCCTGCCCATCGAGATAGCCTTTATTGACAAGAGAAGTTGCCAATCCAATCGCCATGGCAGTATCATCCGTGTAACGAAGCTCTGCCACCCCCTCGACCACCTGAGAGAGCTTGTCTCTCTCGGGGTAATGAAAGGCAAGCTCACCAACAGCATCGCCGACAGCACTTCCTAGCATGGCACCGAGGTACTTGGCCTCAAGAGTGGGCTTAGTCACTGTGGTCTCCTTTTATGGATCGGCTCCTTTTACTTGATGTTTAGTGCTGGATGCTAGATACTCCGTATCGAATTTGGGATTACACGGGGTGAAGGATTCAGGGCTTTCTGAACTTCTGAGAACTTAGTAAAAAAGTCCTGGCGAAGCAACCCCTGAAGTGTCATCAGCAGTCCTCTTGAGGAAACATACCCTTGAAACAAGCCGATCTGGATTACTTTAAACGCTGGTTCAAGAGATACGTTGCTCAATACTATGAGCTTCCCGGAGATGGGATAAAGCCTATCCTCCTGAAAGAGCAGCATACTGAACGCACCTGTATAGAAATCGTCCCTGTGGGCCGCAAGTCGGGTCTGAGCGATGAAGATTTACTACTGGCTGAGACAGCAGCTTTATTCCACGATATCGGCCGGTTTCCACAATGGAAGCGCTACGCCACCTTCAACGACGGCACATCGGAGGATCACGCACTGCTGGGTCTGGATGTTATCTCCCGGCACAAACTTTTAAAGCGGATTCCCCCGGAGGAACGGGAGCTGATCTGTGAGGCAATTCGTCAACACAATATGAGAGAATTGCCCACAAACCTCTCCCAGCGGCAATATCTTTTTTCCGGACTCCTACGGGATGCAGACAAGCTAGATATTTGGGGGTTGGTCATCAGCGAACTTGAAGGGCGTGGTAATTTAGTTGAAACTCTAGCTGGTTATATACCGATTAGCAACTCTTTTAGCCGCGACATAGTGGCTGAGCTTATGGAGGGGAAGGTCCCGGACTACAGCTCGGTGAGGAACCGAAACGACATGATATTGTTACGCCTTGGGTGGGTATTTGACCTGAACTTCGCGATGTCATGTCGCCTGGTGCTTGAAAGGAATTATGTTGAGAGGCTTTGCGTTCATCTACCTGTTCGGAGTGAACTACAAGAAGTTAAGGAATATTTGATTTCATATCTGAAAAACCGCGCCAAGGATACATCATGAACTTCCTTCCCCCAGTCGCAAATTTTCCAGTGAAATTGCTTCTCCAGTCCCTCCATTCCTACATTTGATCAAGGAATCAACCACACACTCTAAGTCATCAAAAGGGAAGGGCTCGGGGATAATTGCATCAAAGGGAGAATGGTCTGGTCTGTCGCCGAAATCCAGACCGGTAACGAGGGCTATCGGTATCGAGAATTCGCTCTTTTTAACAATGCGGCCCAACTCCCATCCTGATATGCTGGGGGTGGAGAGATTGGTGAGAATGAGCTGGAAGTGGCCGTGACGGAATTTTTCCAGGCCGTCACGACCATCCACCGCTGTGGTAACACGATAGCCCCTCCAACAGAGCATAGCTTCGAGAAGCTCGAGAGCTCCTCGATTCTTTTCAACAAGCAGAATGTGAGCACGAGGTGATTGAAAAGTGGATTTCTGCATGGGTTCCTCCCGATCATGTTGTTAATCGTTGGCACATCTGGTGGAGCCTGGAACTTGCTATGGCAGTGGCGAGGCTTGAAGCCACCGATTTCATGACTTTATTATCGTGAGCGTTAAAGGAGCCGCTTCTTTTGTTCCACATGTGAATGGCACCAATCACTTCCCCACCAACCACCATAGGCACACAGAGAATGGAACGTGCTTTCGTTCCCTCGAAATATTTGACCATCGAAGATACATGAGGGTTTTGCGAGGCATCTCTAACAAGCACCGATTCTCCCCGAGACATGACGTAGCCGCATATTCCCTCGATATTCTTCACTTTGAATGGCTCAATTCTGTTCGCCTTAGTCCCAAAACTTTTCTTAACGGCAAGGCCATTTTCTTCTCGAAGATAAATAGCACCAGCCTCTACCGTTATCATTTGATCAACCAGTACCCCCACCTCATCCAAGACCTTGTCCAAATCAAACAAAGACGAAGTAACTACGCTGCCGATCCGATTAAGTACCTCGAGCTCACGACCCTGCTCGTCTATCTCCTGTAAAAGCATCTGGTTATGGACAGCGAGTCCTAGGTATTGGACCGCTTGTTGAAGTATGACTTGCTGAGGATTGGAAAAGCCCTCCTTTGCATCGCTTCCAACAAATAGGATTCCAGCATTGACACCTTGAAGACGGAATGGAGCCAGGTAGCAAGAGTTAATACCCAGTTCTTGAAACCATCGTGCTTCCAGGGGGTTGAGCATACCGGTGACATCTTTTTGATGTATTGCCCGATTTTCCTCGAGAACCAATCTGAACAGACTCTGCCTGAGAGGTAGGGTCATGCCGCTGCGGAGAGAAATAGGTTCTTCGGACGCCACTTCAAGCAGTTGCAAGTATTCCTGGCTGGTATCAGAGAGAGCGAGAAAGGAAACTTTCGTAGGCATATAAGTTTGCAGTTTCCTGGTCAACAACTGGAACACCTTTCCCTGAACCAGTCCCTTGCTGCAGACTTCGTTGAAAGCCGAGAGGCAATTAAACTGGTCGGCCTGACTCGCAATTTGATTTCGGAGCTGTAGATTTTCGTAACGGTAGGAGAGGCATGCGGCCAACGGCAAAACAAAGTCTAAGTCGGCGGGGGAAAAGGGAGAATTTTCTTTTTTGTCTTCCAGATACATGACCCCGAAAACATCGCTGCCGGTGGTTAGTGGTACCGCGAGTGCGGCTCTTCGGTCTCGGATCGTATCCTCTTCAACCTCTTTGGATTGTTCAGGCCAGATAGGATCAGCCAGAAACAAGGGCTTCCGCTTGATTACCGCTTGTTTGGCTTTGGTCTCGCTGAAGGGAATTCGGGCTCCCACCCGACTCTGGGAGCTGCCGTTGGAACCAAACTCACAAACAACCGTGAAGTGATGTCGACGACTTTCATCCAGCATCAGCATCCAGCCGCGTGAGGCACCAATAACTTCACACGCTTTCTGCAACCCGAGTTTTACCACAAGGTTGGCGCCCATGGAGGCGGAATGGGGATCGGTGAGTTCTGCGAGGGAACGAAGCTGTATGGCCTGTGATTCAAGTGTCTGATTGTTTTTCTCAAGCCTGTCCATTAGTTGCTGAAAAGAGACGACTATCTTGTTCAGCTCACTGGTCTGTGTCGGGCCAGACTCATGCCGGATGTCTGATACCGATTGTTCCATGTTTTCGGAAATCCTGCAGATTCTATCCGCATGGGAACGGAGTATGAAAAAGCCCAGATAGGAAAAAATAAGGATGGAAAGAAAATAATAGGCAAGATGGTGATCAGAGAAAAAATTGTACTTGTAGGCAAAATTAATAAATCCGAGACTCGGAAGGATAAACAAAAGACCAAAGGCCATAACCAGGCCGTAATAGACCCGCTGTTCTGCTAACCCGAGGGCCCTCGCAGCATTCTTTAACAAGAGCCTACTCCTATTCCTCAACGTACTGCCCAGACTACCTATCGAGATTTCAGATATCACCAGGCGAACCTTCGACTGTTAGGAATGTTACAGGTCTTGATCTATTGATGGATGGACATTGATTATTTCAGTGACCGCCAGATTGCTTATTTCTCCCAGTGCTCTCCGCTGCAGTTCGTCACCGCTGATGAGCTCCCTTACCTGAGAGTAAATTCCCGGACTGACAAACCGTTCCCGACCAGTGCCGATTCCAACACCGAATTCAACCCGTTGACGATCTTCAGGCAACATGTTTTCAATCACCTTTTTGCTGGCCCAAATGGAACCCCCTTGAGCAAACTCACTCAGATTGATGGTCTCAATGAGGGTCTCACCCATAACGGTAAACTCGAACGCTAGCGATGAGGGTATGGTTCCAAGCCATTCTTCACCGCAGTGAATTCCCATGTTCAGCTGCAAGGTGTTTTTCCAAACCTTCTTGTATTTCCAGCGCTTGTCAAGGGCGGTGACCATTTGCTTTAGAGCCTGAGCGCACTGAATGGCAGAGTGGAGATACTCTCTCGGCGAATCCGGCCCCGAAAGGAAAAAACACACAACTCCTTCCTGAATTGAACGACCGGGCGTGCCACCGTAGTCCTTGAAGCATTGGTGGGACGTCAAAATAACCTGGTTAATCAAATCAAAGTATTCGTGTGGTGGAAGGGCAGTGCGCAAATGAAGGCCCGACTCCAGACGTCCCGCCAGAATGCACAAAGATGTCAGTGAAGGAATCCTTCGGGAAAGCAAGGCCTTCACCAGTCTTTCTCTACCCATGAGAAGGTTTAGAATCTGATCCAGCTGCATGCTGAGCGGGGTATAAAGCAGGAGGGTACCCTCACGAAAATCGCTGGAAAAAAGCGTGTGCCTCGTGCTTTTCCCCTTGAAGGGTTTAAAAACAAGCTCTTGCTGGGTGATGGGCCGGTCCTGCAAAGGCTTAGCTTCACGCCATAGCTGTCTGAGTTCCTCTATGGGACAGGTCTCAACTTGGCGACATATCTGCTCCACACGGTCCTCACTCAAATCCCTTTTGGCCAGACGCAAATGTGCTGCCAAGATTTCTTTCCAATTTCTAAAACGTCTCTCCAAACTCTCTTGCAAAAAAAGCCTGAGGATGTTCCGGTTTGCTGCTGTAGGAATCTCGTGAACTGACTCTTTAAAAAATACCTTCTCAGCCATCTGGTTAATCCAAATGATCTCCCAACGCTGATTAACCAAAATCGCAGGAAAAACTATCTTTTCGATGGACTGGTATGCGAAGTCCCCAACCCGTTGACTGTCATCATCGGTCACCTCAACCTCATCTTTGTTGAACTGAGCCGCGATTGCAGCCATGCGCATACCTGCACCTTTGAGTTCCTGGATCTTCTCGATCCTTTCCACCACCCACACAGGAAAGTAACCGATTTTTGTCGGTCCTCCGGGCTCTTCGGGTTTGCGTACTGATGGGGTCGGAATAAGGTTTAGAGAGATATAGTTGTTGAGTGTTGCTCGGGATATGCCTGTTCTGGCGATGAGTTCCTTGCTGGAAATGGCTGTACTGTCTAATTGGACTGTCAAATCATTTCCCCTGACTATATTATAATGATAAGCGATGGAATGATTTAGACAGTACACCCATACTGATTAAATGTCAAGGAAAAAATTAGACAGTAGAGTAAAAAATATTTAACAGTAATTATATTCATATGTTAGACTGTGTATACAGCATGCACAATCCAGTAGAATGACCACCTACCCAGATCCTACTGTCTATCCTTACGAGATTAAATTATACAATAGATATATTGCAAGCACAATCCACCATAGTAAACCGGTATAATCAACCATTTATACTGTCCAACGACACAGAACTTTATTTAGACAGTATGTTTTACTCCCTTTCACCATCCCTCATAGACTATCAGAACTCGGAGCAGTGATTTACCTTTACTTGACAGACGAACTAACCTTACTACAATGAACTATCTCTTTTTTCGTGTAGCGAGAAAACGATGAACGAACCTTACCAAATCATAAACCTTAGAAACTCCATTAACTATTTAGTGCAGAACTCTGGATTGATTTCCGCGCTAGTGAAACTGGCGCAAAGAGAG
>JAUWKY010000086.1 GCA_030613915.1 Syntrophobacterales bacterium | reverse complement strand
CTATGATTCGCCAAATAAACAAAACGGAGTGGTTGAAAAAAATCTGGCAGGGAAATTGCTACTATTGACATTGGCACCCAGCGACATTATCTGACGAGGTCACGGGGTGAGGGATAAAAAAAATTACTCCATTGCGGTGCTGGAAGGAGTCCGGGATCATGAAAAAGATACTATTTGCGATACTCACATATATGATGGTTACCACTTCTGCGGCCTGGGCGCAGGACGCTATGCATTTTTACAAACTTGGAATAGATAGCTCCCTGGCTAACAGGAAGATCCACTATTTCACCAAGGCTCTGGAGTTGAATCCCAACCTGGTGGAGGCATATGAAAAGCGGGCGATACACTATTATTTCCAACAACGCTTCGACAATGCCATCCATGACTATACTAAAGTAATAGAGCTAAAGCCTGAGGGACCGGAGGCTTATCTGATGCTGGGTTCGACTCATTTGAAAAAGGAAGAACTGGAGCCTGCCATCAAAAATCTCACCCGGGCAATTGAGCTGGACCCAAAAGTGGCAAGAGCCTTCGGCAACAGGGCAGAGGCATACCGTCTGGCAGGAATGGCAACTAAGGCTGTCCACGACTCTACAGAGGCTATCGGTTTACGGGGGGACGAACGGACAACTGCCATAGCTTATAAAACCAGAGCCAAAGCCCACCTAGCGCTTGGACACGAGGAGGAATCTGACGCTGATTTCAACAAATCTGTCGAACTAGATCCCAGGTACGTGCTGATCCGTTATTTAACCGGTACCAGTAGCCTGGAGGGAGTTCGTCAGATGGGCCTTATGGGCATCATTGCTATCTGTTTTGTGGGGATTTTTCAACTATCTATGCGGGCCCCGCGCAAGGGCAGACATCATCGATCTTGACTAAGGTTTCAGTGTTTCCCGCTGCCGCTTCGCTTCAGACGGAATTTCCGCTTCGCTCCAACACGTTTCAGCTTCTATATTTTTTCCTGACACCTGACACCCGACACCTGACACCTGGTAACCACCTGAAACCTGAAACCCTTTTCTTCCGGAAACCAAAACCATCAGAAGTCATACTGGGTGCCGATGTCGCACACCATTATGACCACATCCGTATTGCGGCCGCGGAGGTCTTTTACCAAGCCCTCCACCACTGCCTTGCTGGAAAACCCTGCCTTGCGGAAAACGGCGATGGCCGCCGGAACGTCAAGGGGAAGTTCTGCCCAGAGTTTCTCCAATCCGAACTCGGAAGCCAATTCTACAATCTCATGTATCAGCAGTGTTCCTAAGCCCTTGTCGTGATAGCCCGGATCTACCACCACACGTACGGTGCCGATATGTCTTTTCCAGCCGTAGGGAATACGATGCAGGGAGACGTCACCCACGATCCGTTCATCGGCGAAGGCCAGGATCGGGAAAATCCGATCATAGTCGATATCATCGGTCCAGGATTTGATAAGCTTTGCGTCGGCGACATCGTGACGTAGGTAGAGCCGTAGTTCCTCCGGGAGTGACTGGAAAAAAGTGGTAAGTCCCTCACGATCTTCAGCCACCAAAGGGCGAAGCAGAACAACAGAGCCGTCTTTGAGTTTGCATTCCTTCTGGTAATTCTTGCGCATGATTCCCCCCCGTTTATGGTCAAATGCCCTCTGCTAACCGCTCTGCCAAATATTCCGGCAGTTGAGCTGTACGGATCTTGGTCTGGGCTGAGTGCAGATCGTAAGCAACAGATCTAAACTGGATAGTTTGCGGCTCGTTAGAAAAAATGAGATAGGATGCCTTCCATTGCCGCTGGCGAGGCTGGCCCACACTACCTGGATTGATTAGATACATCTGTTCCGGGTCCAATAGCAGATCATCATGAGACATTTCCAGGCGCGAGACCTTCCCCCTCACATCCCTCTGCCACACGGCACGATGGTGGGTATGTCCAAAAAAACCGATCCTCACCCCAGGTGTTTTTTTACGCATATAGTTAAAGGCCCTTTTGGTCTGGAAGAGGAAAGAAAGATAGGCGGCCGGATTGCCGGGGGCGCCATGAAAGAGGAGGTAGCGGTCCCAGAGCGTCTTGGTGTGTTCCAGGTCCTCCAAGAACCGCTTGTGTTTGGGCGCCAAGCTCTTCGAGGACCAGACCAACGCCTGATAGGCCAAAATATTAAATCCCTCGGCGAATTTTGGTTCGATGGCAGCCCGGTCATGATTGCCCAAAATGCTGATCATTTGCCTCTGTTTTACCAAATCCACGCATTCTCTCGGGCTGGCGTTGTAGCCAACCAAATCGCCGAGATTGACGATCAGCGAGACGTTTTCTTTGTCGATTTCGACGAGTACGGCCCTGAAAGCCTCGAGGTTTGAATGTATGTCGGAAATAAATGCGATTTTCATGAATGCTCGATGCTGGATACTGGATGCTAGATACTGGATAAGAGCTCATTGGATGTAGTATCTCTTCAATCCGCAATCCGCAATCCGAAATCTACAATCTGCAATCCACCCTCTACCCTCAGGCTTCTGGCTCTTGTCTTTTTTCTTCTGCCAACTGCAATCTGCCTGCTGCCTGCTGACCATTGCCCTATGCCGTTCTTCAATCATAGGCCAAATAGGAACGGACGCTGCCGAGCACGATTCGCGGGATATCGTTGGTTTCGTTCACCCCAAAAACTGAGATGTTTTGGTTCTTCACCGAGGCCTTTATGAACCTCAGGGCACCGCTCTTCTTGCCAACATGGACTGCAGTCACACGGTTTTTCAATCGAGCAAACCGGGATACAGTTTGATCCAAGTTGGTGATCTGCATGTCGGTGATCAGGAAGATGTCCGCTTCGCTCTCCTGGGCAACACTGGTGACCTCTTCGAGGTCAAGAGCCGTACCCCCACCGAAATACCGACACAAGACCTGGTAGATGAGCGAGCGACTGCGGGTAAAGGGCAGATATTCCTTGCCGCCGGCAGGGGCGTCACTGAAGTTGTAAACTGCCACCCTGGCATCATGACGCAGGTAACCGTCCGCGGCACAGCCTCCACCCAACACCGCGTACGACAGGTGCGAGCGAGGATCCACCATGCTGCCGGAAGAATCAATGATCACTAAGCAATCAGGTGTTTTCTCCTTTCTGCCGTAAATTTGCCCCTCTCGCCTTTCCCAGATTTGAGTGATCCCGGGAAGAAACTTTCCGAAGCTGCTCCATGGATCCAAGTCTTTGAAGGGCTGGCAGACCTCCCATGGTCGATGGGAGTGGGGATGGAGGTATCCTGAGCCCTTCATCGGTATCTTCAAAAGGGGCAAAGCGTAGTTTTCAGCCAACTTCATGTAATAGAGTCGGTTTGCATCAACCGGATTTCCCGCACCGTACCCCATGCCCTCGGAAGTATTTTGCACGGGGATCTCAAGCTCGCTCTGGAGATCCTCAAAAACTTCCGCAAATTGTTCGGGTGAACCGGCCTCTCTGGCAAACTCCCGCAAGGCTCGTTCGATCTCCTCGGGAGCGTACTGCTGGAATCCATGTTTCCCCATGCGTGTTTGTTCGTCCGGAATACTGCCATTGTCGTCCTCGAGCAGAGGACGGATGCCGCGGATGAAGCGGGCGAGACTCATCATCCATCTCCGCTTGTCTAGATAGGGAATGGTGACAAGCCTATTTGCTGTCTCCTGATCTCCCTTACTGCCCAAGTCCAGTCCCCAGATTCTCTCGTAGAGTGCGAAGATCACCTCTTCCATTGGGGTTTGGGCACCACTTCTGTAGAGCTCCGGCAAAGAACTTTGCCTTTCTTTCACCGCATGGGTGTCGGCCACTACGTCCATGAAAAGGTCTGTGGCTTTGCGGGCAAGGTCCCTATCACCAAGGATTTCCTTGGCTCGGGCATAAAGGCGTAGATGGGTGGAAAGGTCCCAGGGACAGCAGGTATAATGGCTGACACCGTGATCCAGCAGTGCCTCCAGAACTGTTTCCGCTGGAAGCGAACGGGTCATGGTTCTGATATAGTCAAGATTTAGAATGATTTGCTTATTGCGGATTTCCATGGCCACCGGCGAGGAGCTGTCATCAAACCGGGGCAGAGGAATTTCAGGGTAGAGATGCCGACGACGAACCTCGGGCCAAAGTCGTTTGAGCAGCTCCTCAAGGTCCTCGGCCTGTTCTGGGTTATTATCCTGCTTGTCTATCTGTGCCATGATAAATCTATCTGCTCTGTGCCTGCTGCCAAACTGCTGTTTAGTCGGTTTAGTTGAGCTGTCAGCTTTCAGCCGTCAGCGCTCAGCTGGAAACTCGAATGAGTTCTTAGTCAATTCGAAATCCGCAATCCCAAATCCCAAGTACTGAATCTCAGGGTTTCAGGTGTCGGGTGTCAGGTGTCAGGAAAGAGAAACACAAAAGCTGGAACCTGAATTCTGGAATCTGACCTCTAATCTCCGTCTCGCCGTTTCTCCGGGTCCCCGCATCATCTCGTTGTGCCTAGTGCCTAGTTTCTGTCGTCTGCCATCAGGCCATTAGGCTATCCACCACTACCTCTCCAGCTTGATAAATCTGGCCGGAAGTTATGCGGCCGAGCCCTCGGATGCGGCTGCCAACCCAAATCTCTCCACCTTGCATCCATTCGCCGGTATTGCGGCCGCAATTCTTATGGATGGAAATCTTGCCTTCTGTCATCCCGGCGCCGGTCCAATCACCTGTGGCGCCGGTCACGGTAATATCGCCACCCTGAAGAGCAGAGCCGGTGAAGTTGCCTGTGTCGCCTTCGATGCGGAGGGATTTGCCATAAGGGAGGCGATAGCCGAGAAAGTGTAACCTTCGCTCCATCTCGCCGAGGCGGAGCACTATTTTTTCTTCGGCAACGTGATTACACAGGGCAGCGACGTATATTCCCGCCGGCCCGGAAATAAGATAGGGGATGTCAACGCCGCTGTCCAACGCATAACAGAAATCCTCGATGCTGTGGGCATCATAGCTCAGGTCCTTTGTTACTTCAGTGGCTGTATTATACGCCTCGATCACCCGGTTATGTTCCACGAACCAAACCAGGCTCTTCAGTTCCTGTTCTACTAATTTGCCATAGCCCGATGTCAACTCAGCCATGATCTGATCATGGGCAGCTGACAGCCGGTCCAGGGGTAGAGTCCTGACCTTGGAGAGAAACTCTTTAAAGTCCTCAAATGGATTAAACACTTACTCCTCCAGGTTCAAATCCTTTTGAATCTCAGCATAGATCGGATGGTCGCCAGCCACAGGCTCAAGGGCTTCCCCTTGAAAGATGCGATACGCGGTGGCCAGCGCCTCCTTCACGTGTTCAGCCTGCTCGCTGTATCGCTGAAAAACTTCGTTCATGGCTTCCCGGGCCAGGTGGATTTGCAGAGGGTCATTGCGCCGGTCTTTTTGCAGCAGGGAAAGGTGCGTATCTGTCCACTGTGCCCTGTGGGCCAGACAATAGGGGCCAACCGCACGCATCTCTTCGATTCCAACTGTAGACGCTTCAGTAAACCAGGCCAGCGCTTTGGCGTAGTTTGACAAAGACACGGGTAAACGGTTGGAGGCGCAATTGCGCAGCCGGTGGCAGAGATAACCGGTGTAGTGACAGCCCTCTTCGCACACTTCGTTGGATCGTTTCTGCCCGTGGCGGTCGCAAAAGGAGAGTTCAGCCAGCAGCATTCTCGTATAGGCATTTGCGTCCTGGTCTAGGTCTATGGAAGCGATTTGCTCTCGAACCTTTGTTCGGCTGGTATGGTCAAGGGTGGGGAGCTGCAATGATTCCTCGAGGTGGGCCCCGAATGCCTCGGCAATGGCGGCGATTTGGGAGTCTTTTTCCTCAGGTGTGGAACGTTTTTTTAGGGCATCTTGAAGTTCCCTTTCCAGATCCGGATGACGCAGCAATTCTTCCTTTTCCTGTCGCTGGCTGATCATGAAACCATAACTGGGGCCCGGATGTCGAGATTCGACCATGACATCAAAACGGTCCAGCAAAGGTGCAATGATGGTATTGGTCCCTTGGTCCTGATAATTGGCCGTGGCAAATAGGCAGTATTCGCTGTTGAAAATCATCTCGTTGAGATAATCCCAATTGCCCCGATCCACCCCATCCAGGATCATGCTCTGTTTGGTCTCCGGCAGCCGGTTGATCTCGTCCACGATTTTTACGGGAAGCTGGACGAAATGAGACCAGATCACTTCTTCCTGCCCCTGGTTTAGTTTGCCGAGGTCAGGTCTACCGATGATTTTTTCCTCTGTCTGTTCGGGGTGCCCGCCAACCTCACTGGCCCAGACGGTGCCTACGGGCAGTTGGTAAATTAGGGAGCCAACATATTCAGCAGCGGTGGTTTTCCCCAGACCTGGCTCACCGATGATAAGGGCTTTACCCCCGGTTAAGGCGGTGAGAAGGGTGAAGAGGAGGGTGGAATTGAATTGCTCTCCCCTTACCTGGAGATCAGGACGGTTAAAGTAAAGTCGTGATCGGATAAAATCGTAGAGTTCTCTGAGCGTATGTCGATATTTGCCGTTTTCCATAGCTACCGTTCTCCTTCATTGTACCTACTATATCGTCTCCGTTGGTTGAAGTAAACAAGAAGGCATAGGGCATGGGGCATGGAGCATGAGGTAAGAAATCAGAGGTCAGGGGTCAGAGATCAGAGGTCAGAAGATATTAGAAGCTCATGGCTGACAGCTCACAGCTCAAAGGAAAGGCGAAAGTCGAGAGTCGGAGTTTTTACGGATAACGGATAACAAATAACGAATAACTAGGCTCACCGTTTACCGTTTACCGTTTACTAATTAATGACTTTAACGGATTTAACGATCTGACCAATAAAGCTATGCGGTGGGCGCTAATAATGAAATCCCAATTGACAGTGGAGCGGCTATTGCAGTAGTTATGATAAAAAGTAGGGGTTTTTTCGAGACTCCCAGGAAAATTCTATCAGCATTTAACTATCAAGCCTGCGAGGGGACGCAGATGAATGTTCGAAAAATTATGGTAACTGAATTGGTAACTTTGCACGTTGACGAAGAGTTGTCTTTGGCCAGTGACATTATGAACCTCGCACGCATTCGGCATCTGCCTATTGTGGAGGGAGAGCGTCTGGTGGGAATCATCAGCCAACGCGACCTGTTTAAGGCCTCTCTGGCTTCAGTGATGGGCCATGATTATGCTGAAACGCGCGAGCATCTCAAGTCCGTTGCCATAAGGGATGCCATGGTAAAGGAAGTAATCACCGTGGGGCCCGATACGGATATCCAGGGGGCAGGGAGGATTATGTTGGAGAAAAAGATCGGCTGTCTGCCGGTGGTTGAGGGTGATCGTCTGGTGGGCCTGGTGACGGAAACCGACATCCTTCGCTGTTTTCTCTTACATTACGAGGAGTGCGTAGCAGGGGAGTGAGGCTAGTTGAGTATTCAAAGAGGGAAGGCCGGTTTACCTTGAGTGTTGTTGAAGTTATAGAGAAAAGCCACAATTCATGACCGGGGCAGTTTGGCCTTGAATTCCTCCAGGGCAACCTTCTCCAGATACTTTCTGTCTGCCAGCGATATTTCAGTGAATTTAACCCCGATAACACGTGGCCGGTTGGACTTGTCTTTGCTATCTGACCATATCACGATTGCGATCACTTTCATGGGCTCTATATCGGGGGCCTTGATGGTCATATAGACTGGTTCATTTAGCTGTAAATACTGGGTGCAACGTATATGGGCACCTCCAGCACTTATGTCTTTTGTTTTTCCCTCCACCAATCCCCTTTTCGTTTCTAGCGTGACAGGCCAGTCAACTTTTATCCTGAATGACAAGCGGTTCTGCTCGCCAACCTCGAATGTCTCCACGCTACAATCTCCTTTCACATCTCTTTCCACCTCTCAGCGGCTCCATGTCTTTTAGCCCGGATATTCCATGAACTACTTGCTGCGACCACGGATATGGCCGTCCTTCCCGGCGTCCTCGGGTGTCGGCCCCTGCGACGTACCGTTCAGGTACGCCTCGGAACCAATCCCGCGGGACGGTAGCCCGGTGGCACACCAATCTTCGTGGTCTCGCCGACAGCAATTCATGAAATATCCGGTCTAGAAGCCTATTTCGACACCTGATAGCGTATGTGATCATGCAAAAACTTGGCCATAATTCTTCAATGCTCCTTTGCTTGAAATTAAGCCCGGATATTTCATGAATGGCCTGCTGCGACCGCAGATGGATTTGTCAATCCCGTCCTGGAGGTACCCGGTCTCATATGGAAGATTTGGGTTTTGAACCAGCAGGAAAAGCTTACTGGCGGTATTTATCTTTTCCAGACGGCTGGGGCCAGGCTGGTGATATGAT
>JAUWKY010000231.1 GCA_030613915.1 Syntrophobacterales bacterium | reverse complement strand
GCTGACTTCTGACTTCCGACCTCTGTCTTTATGCTGTCCTCTGATCTCTGACCTCTGATTTCTGCCAGCTGCCTCCTGCCTGCTGCTCGATCTATTTACCTATGCTCTATGCCTTCTGCAATCCAACCGTGGTATTATAGTAGGAGAGAATTCAAAGGGGGGGTGATCAAATGGACGTGTGGAGAAAAATCGGAGTAACTATCATTTTCGGTATAGTCGCAATCATCGGTGGCGGGCTTTTCTGGGTCTTGTCCGAAGACTGGGCAGTGGTGTTCACTTTTCTGTCCATTGTAGGCTTTTTTCTCCTGGCTTTTCTTTTCAACCCGGAGCAAATGGTTAATGAGATAGCTGGTAGCGAGGAACCAGGTGAACACTAAAGTAAACGGTAAGCGGTGAGCAGTGAGCCCTTCGACAAGCTCAGGACGCTTCGCGCGGTAAGCGGTAAACAATTCATCTGTTTGACTAATTTTCTAATTCTCTAATTTTCTAATTAACCAACCTGACGTCTGACGTCTGACCTCTGATTTCTGCCAGCTGCCTCCTGCCCTCCTTGGTGCGCCGAAGCCATCAGGCGAAGGCGGCTGTCTTCTGCCTCTATTTTTAAATCCGCAATTCGAAATCCGCAATCCGAAATCCTAGAGCTTCCCTCTCGCCCGACCTAGCTTCATGGCGGCCGCAATCATGTTTCTTGGTACCTCTGGCTGTTCTGACTCAGGCTTGCGCACCATAGCAAGAGACTCAGTAGGGCAGGTGGTAATGCAAAGTCCGCAGCCAATGCAGCGGTCCACGTCCAGGGCTACCGTGTTGTCATCCAACTCCAGTGCTTCCATCTGGCAGCGGTCTACACAGTCTCCACAACCCTCACAGGTGTCGAGATTGACGGCAGCCACAAATGGTGAGGAGACCATGCTGGCAGGCTTGGGGTGACGTTTGATGTTTTTGAGTACCAGACAACAACAGCCGCAACAAAGGCAGATATTTACAGCCTTTTTGGCATTGCTCGGCTGAAGGACAAAGCCGGCTTTTTCAGCCAAGTCAAGGATCTCCAGAGTTTCCTCAAGGTCAGTCAAACGGCCCAATCCATTCCTCAGATAGTAGTCCGCCGCAGTCCCGAAGACCAGGCAGGTCTCTTCAGGCCTATCACAGCCTTTGTCCACCATGGTGTGTTCCCGCCGGCATATGCAGGGAGCCACCACGAACCTGTCCTGAGCCCGCACCAGTTCCTCTGCCTGCTCGTAGGGTAGCACCTCATGCTGGGGGGTTAGGCTGCGACCCACGGGGATGGTGCGTAACTGGGGCACCTTCCAGGCCTCAACAAGGAGCGCGGGAAAGTACTCGTTCATGTCTTGGATCAAGTCCAGGTCGAGATTATTGACATTGAATTCCCAGATTCCAATGATGTACTGGTTGGCCATGTATTTCGGTAGCTTACCGTCTCGCTCAATGCTGTAGATAAGTCCTTTTTTGGCCATCTTGTCTAGATGCTGAGCGATCTCCTCTGGGTCAATCTCGGCCCGGCCGGCGATGACCTCAGATTCTTCAGGAAACAGGGTCAGGTGTAAAGCCAGTTCGGCCTCCTCTGGGCTGAAGAGCCGCCGCAATATGCGCAACTCTACGCCGCTCTCCGTGGACGGAAAGCCGGCCGGCAGGTCGTCCAAATGCTGTGCTAACTTCCGATAAATATCCAGTGGCATGAATCACTCCTGTAAGGTTGTTGCAGATTTCGGATTTGTCCTGCGGACTCCCACCCTTCGGGTGGGTTCCCGGTTTCGGATTGAAAATATGCTGCAATGATCTTCGGTAAGACGAAGGCGCAGCAAAATCCCCCTCGGTCCCCCTTTAGCAAAGGGGGAAGATGACTTGTTTGTCTGTGAGATATCCCATTTGATGCCCCCCTTTCGTAAAGGGGGGTTGGCCTGCCCGCCATCGGCGTCGCCTTCAGGCGAGGCGGGCGGGGGGGATTTCGTTCACAGGCCTAGTTTCTTTGCTTAAAGTTGGCCAGACTCTGGCACGAATGGTTGGAACCTGTCAAGTGAAACTGGGCCCAGCGTCATATCGGATTTCTAATCCGCAATCCGCATTCCGAAACCCCAAATCCCAAGCACCAAATTACAAATAAATCTCAAATTCCAATATTCAATGACCCAAACATATTTGGAATTCTCTTTTTCTAAGATGATGTGAAGGTTTGGAATTTTGAATTTCGGTCATTGTTATTTGTTTGTTATTTGGGTTTTGTGATTTGTAATTTCCATCAACTCCCGTCTCGCCCGTCTCGCCGGAGTGCTTTGCACTCCCCCGTCTCGCCGGCGAACGCAGTGAGCTCCTCTACCTCTTGACAGGGCGTACGTAATAGCGTATGCTTTATGCTATCTTTGAATGAGGAGTTAATTTATGCCTACCGTCACAGCAACAGAAGCACGTGCCAAGCTCTATCGTTTGATAGATCAAGCTGCGTCTTCTCATGAGCCGATAATCATTACCGGCAAGCGGGCAAATGCGGTGCTGATTTCCGAGGACGACTGGAGAGCGATACAAGAGACACTCTATCTCCTTTCGATTTCTGGGATGCGAGAGTCCATCAGAGAAGGCTTAGAAACGCCCATTGAGGAGTGCGCAGAGGATCTTGATTGGTGAAATGGCAGGTTGTTTTTACAAAACAGGCGCAGAAAGATGCGAAAAAGCTAACTGCTGCCGGACTTCGTTCTAGAGCTGAACCTTTACTAGCCATCCTCCGAAAAAATCTTTATCATACCCCACCTCCATTCGAAAAACTTGTTGGTGATTTGGCTGGAGCTTACTCCCGCCGAATTAACATTCAACACCGATTAGTTTACGAGATTCTAGACAAAGAGCAGGTTGTCAAGGTCATTAGAATGTGGACCCATTATGAGTAAGGGGTCTGCCCGTCTGCAATCCCAAATCGGTTTTAGTTCCTTACGGTCAATCGCTGAACCTTTTTCGCATAGTGCTTGGCGATTACACTGCGAAGACGCTTGCGGCCCACAGAGGAGAGATTTTTGAAGCGTACCACCATTCCCAGCGGCACAACTTCCTGATTTTCATTTGGTTCTGAAAAGTGCAACATCATTACTTCGGCTTCCACTAGTAATGACTCACTTTTAGAAAGTTGAATTCTGATGGTGGTAGTCTCGTGTTGACGTGGGGGCCGGCGACAGCGGATAAGTGCTCCGCGGCTATTTAAGAGTTGCGTTACTCCATCCAGAAACCCATCTGCTGTGAACACGGTAACCGGGTACCTGGCTACGATGCCTATGCCTCGATGCGTTTTTGTCTTCATTGGCGTATCCATAATGATACCGCCCAGGGGGTGGGGTAACGGTCTTGTTTGACGCTCAAACAGGCTCAACCGGCGCTAACAGAGGGTCCACGAGTTCCACCCTCCCGAGGGGTGCGGTGTACTTGTCTCTAGGCTGGATAATGAAAGCAACATTCATACCCGTTTCAGGTTACCCAATTCGGGCGCTCGGCAAGCCAGGAATGTACGGTTTCAGGCAGCCAGTCTTCCAATCCTTCGGCCAGATAGAATCGCGGCTGGAGAAGATCGTCATCTTCTGAGATCACACCGTCGGCTAAGGCAATCCTTGCTAAAGCAGTATGAGGATAGATACGAATGCCCGTGGTTACCTTGACCATTTCCAGATCAAGGGAATCGGCAAACTGAAGGCTTTCTTCCGCTGACTCTTTGGTTTCGCCTGGGCCTCCCAACAACAGAAACCCCATCCTGTGGATGCCATGGTCTCCCAGTATCTGAGTAATTCGCCTCACATCCTGGGAGTTGTATTGCTTGTTCATACCCTGCAGTACCGACTCGCAACCACTCTCGAACCCCAGGGAAACGTCCCTGCAACCGGCTTTCACCATTAACTTGACCAGCTTTTCATCTACCTTCCAGGGGTAGAGAATGCACCGCCAGGTAATATCCAGCTCCGCCGCTGCGAGCTGTTGGCAAAGTTCCGTGGCATAGGAAACGGGGAGGTTGAAGGTGTTGTCAACGAAAAAGAAACGATCAAAGCCTTTCTCGGCTTGCCGTGCAATCTCTTCCACCACCAGAGCCGGGGCGCGTTTGCGGAAAATTTCGCCCTCTATGGTTGACGTGGAGCAATAGCTGCAGTTCATGGGGCAGCCGCGTCTGGTCTGGAACGGCAGCAAAAATTCCGCGTCTCCAGTGATAGAAGAAGCTGACCAGAGATGGTCTTCCGGGAAAGGGAAGGCGTCCAGATTTTTCGCAAAAGCTCTCTTAGCTTGAAGGCCACGGCCTGGGAGATAAAGACCTGGCGTGTCTGAAAGGTCATGGTTTCGCTGGATCTTGTCCAGAAGGGTGGGGAAGGCCACTTCCCCTTCTCCCTGGATCCCCATATCCGCTCCCAGGTACTCCAGGGCGGACTCAGGGTACATGCTGTAACCAGCGCCACCCAGCACTATGGGGGCATCTGAACAACTCCGGCAGCTGGCTACAACTTCTTTTACCTGTTCCAACAGGAAACCGGGATTATCCATGACCTGGTC
>JAUWKY010000333.1 GCA_030613915.1 Syntrophobacterales bacterium | reverse complement strand
CTGGGCCTCATTCTGAGATGAAACCAATGACAACAGCTTTTAGAGGGATCGAACACTTCTATTTTGCCTTGCTGCCCGGAGCTCACCGGGATTTTAGACTCAAGGATTTTTCCAAAATATTATCGTCAGTAGCAGTTTTTTTGACACCCTCTCCTACATCTAACGACAGGTGACGGCATGAAGCGAAAACGAATAACCATAATGTGGATGCCGTCGGTGAGTTCCAAATCCCGAACCTTCTCTCTCCCAGTTATAGCCCTGTACATATTTGTGGGCATGTTGTTGCTCTCTTGGGCACTGTTGGCCACAGGGGGATACTTTGGCAATCATCTCTATCATGACTATATCCAGGTACAGGAGGAAAATACCCATCTGCTCCAGAAGGAGAGGGAGTTGGATGCACTGCGCCAGACCATGGAGCGCATCCAACAGGATGAAAATACCATCCGGAGCTTTCTCGGCCTGGAAAGGGGTCACGAAGAGACAAACGGTCTCGGGCAGGGAGGTGAGCCCTCACCGGATCTCTCGACCATAGCTCCCACGGATGCCATGACCAGCGGCAGCATGCCATTCCCCACCAAGCCCAGACAGGTCTCCGTCCTCCAAAGGGCCCAGCAGTTGGAGACAGACTTGCAGGAGCTGGTGGGAACGATGCGAAGCCAGCAGGAGACTTGGGATAGCACGCCGAGTATCATTCCTATAGACGTGACCAATTACTGGTTTTCCTCGGGATTCGGCTGGCGACGCAGTCCTTTCACTGGTCTGAAAGAGTTCCACAATGGCTTGGATATCAGTGGTCGCAAGGGCACACCAATTATAGCACCCGCCACTGGCAAAGTAATAAAGAGAGGATATGACAAGTATCTTGGTAAGTTTATCAAGATAGACCACGGTTGGAATATTGTGAGCACCTTTGGGCATCTGTCCGGCTACAATGTAAGTCCTGGACAGAAAGTTGAACGAGGGGACATCATTGCTTTTATGGGCAACAGCGGCCTCTCAACGGGCAACCACCTTCATTACATGATCAAGGTCAAGAAGCGGTGGGTGAATCCTTTTCATTACATCCTAAACGCGAAGGCTAACCGTCTTCTGGTCCGCCCTTTGCGAGTTGAGGGTGGCGGACAATGAAAATCAAGAATAAGAAGGAAAAGAGTCTAGCCTTGGATACCCTGATTGGGGCCAACACGGTCTTCGAAGGGTCAATCCAGAGTGAGCGCAGTGTCTGTGTGGAAGGCAGCATAAGAGGCAGGATCGAAGCCAAAGGTGAGGTGGTAGTGGGCCGCCAGGGCAAGGTCGAGGCTGATATTTATGCAGACTCAGTGGTGGTAGGTGGTCAGATTATTGGCAACATCAACGCTCGGAGTCGATTGGAAATCACTGCCACGGGGCGGGTGACCGGAGACATTGAGGCAACCAAAATAACCGTTGCCGAGGGCGGAATGGTGGACGGTTCGTTCAAGATGATGGAGGCAGTGGAATCCGCATATCCACAGTTGGAAAGTGGGTTATCTATAGAAGAGAGTGAACAGTCCAACATCCAATCCCAACCTGATCCCATCGAAAGCCTACCCCAGGCGTGAGATAGTTCCAAATCCAGCGGCTTAAGACCTCATAATTCGGGAATGCGAAAGGATTCCTGGTATCCGTTTGATCCACAACTAGCTGATTGTAGAGATGAGGCATGAGGAACGATTACTCAGTCACTATCTTTTCCAGGCACAAGGGTAAAACCTTTACCTTTAATTTGGATCGGCGCTTCATATACGTGCCGCTGGTCATTTTGATCATATTGGTGGTGAGTTGTGTTCTTTTGGGACAATCCTATTTGCAGGAACGCGAGGAACGCCAGCGATTGGAAGGAAGAGTCGCCCTGCTCGAACAACTTATGGGTAAATTCGAAGAGCGAGCGGAAAGGCAGGGTGGGGAAGCTCTCTCAAAAGGGGTGGCGCAACCTGCAGTCCAACCGACATTAGAGGTCGCTCTCGTACCGGAAGAAAAGGAAAAGAAGCAAGAGTCTCCGGTGCCAGAGATTCAGATCGGCAGCAATGCAGAAGTCGATCCTCGACCCATTGCTAGAATAGATGAGGCCAAGGTCAGTTCCCTGGAAGAAAACAGGGAAGGCTTTCGGTTCGCTTTCAAGCTGGTTAACTTGATTGGTGAGCCAATGGCAGGGAATGTGGCCATCATTGCTTCCCTCAGACCACCTCACCAGCCTCGTTTCGTCTCCTTTCCTTCTATGAAACTAGCTGATGGCATGCCGGTCAAGTTGAGAAAATCGGTGGGGTACAATATCAGCTATTTCAAAGAGGTGACCGGCAGATTCTACTTCCCTTTCTCCTACTCCGAGTCTTTTCGGGTCTTGATCTACGACCGAGATGAGGAACTGGTCTTAGACTACACTTTTCTTGCCGAAGATGTGGCTGTTCACGGGCTCAAGCCTGAGGAACCAGCCTCACCCCTCTATCCCTCTCAACCCTCCGAACCCTCTGAACTCTCCGAACCCTCTGAACTCTCCGAACCCTCTCAACCCTCTGAACTCTCCGAACCCTCTCAACCCTCAGAACCCTCAGGACCCTCAGATCCTTCTTTGAGCTCCTAGTCCTGCGAAGCCGCAGGCAAATTCGAAATTCTAAATCCGAATAGTTGAGACGCCTATTTATTTTGCTGCGCAGAAATCTCCTCTCCCCTCGGCAACCATTTCACAATTCACCGAACCCGTCATTCCGGACGAGCGCCGCTTCGCGGGGCGAGATCCGGAATCTAGTTAGATTGAAATATAGTCTGATTCTTCCTGGATCCCGGCTCGCGTCCGTAGGCGGACTTGGCCGGGATGACGAATTGCGACACAGTCTATTGGGGGGAGAGGGGACTTGCAGTTATCCTGCGGAGCTAAGTCAATAGGCGTATAACTTATAACGGATAACGATTAACTTTATCCATT
>JAUWKY010000175.1 GCA_030613915.1 Syntrophobacterales bacterium | reverse complement strand
CTGCCCAGGTGAAAAGGGGCGGAAGCCATAAATCCGATGGAATCTTCTGGATTATCTGCCACCAGCCCAGCTGCCTGCCCTTTTCCAGTCCGTTATAAAGGAGCTCGATGGCCACCGGATTGTCAGGATACCAACCCTGGGGTAAGAGCGGCTGCATGACTTCCTGCCAGCGGTTGCCAACGCTGGCGAAATGGTAGGGAGCGGTCAGGTTTACGAAAAAGGTACGGACCAGACCGGTGTAGGCAATCCCTGAGGCAATCACCATGAGGATCCACATGACGAACAGTTCCCGGCCACTGAGCCAGTTTGACGAAAACCGGAATCTGCCGAGCGCTGCAATTCCCACGGAAAGCAGAAAAAAGATAAAGAAGGGGGCCAGAGGGAAGTGGCCTCCCCCCAGCGGCGTGGCATTGAGGTAGGCATTATTAAAGGGGGTAATGGCGCAAATCAGGACCCCAAGTCCCACCCCCAACAATATCGCTCGCAGTCTTACCCTACCTTGATCCATGTTCGCTTCTACTTCTGCTGTGAACTGTCACTGCAACAAAACGGAGAGCATGTATTAGCCCGGATATTTCATCACGCCGCGGCGTGACTGCGACCGCGGAGACGACCGTCCTTCCGGGCTACCAACCAGACACTATGTCCAACTCAGTGCGCTCAGCTTCTCAGATGCATATTCGGTGGCCAGTAACTTGGCATAATAAGTCTGGGCTTCGCCGTCAAGAGACCTCCAGATGAGTAATTGTTTTCTCAAATCATTGAGAAAGGCCTTGTTTATACGTTTCCAGGCATTGGCCTCGCCAGCCTCCCTCTTCAACGTTACCTGAATCTCCAGGTAGTGGTCGGGTTCCTCAGCAGAAGGTGAGAATAGGACGTGGACGAACTGCTTTACCCCGAAGTCAAAAGGAGCAAGCCACACCCTGGCTTTGATTTGGATACACTCATTCTCACAGTGGTTTGGACTGCTGAGTCCCGGCATTTCGCTGGAGGGACAGTAGAATTCCAGAGAAATATCATCGGTGGTAAAAATCCCGTGCGAGACATCCTGATGGCCCTGATAGTACTCGCGCAAGTACCCGCCTACACCTGACTGTTCGCTGTACTTCAACAGAAACGGCAGAGTGACCTTTATTTCACCTCCTTCCGGCTCCGGCAAGGTCCAGGCACGGGTAGCGTCGGGGATGGCAATAGCGGCTGCCACCCGGGAGGGATATATTACTGATATCAGCACAACCATGATCACCAGAATCATGGCCGCGACTCCAGCCAAAGATGAATAGTTCACCGTAATTCCCTGCCAAAGTGAGGTGGTGGCAAAAAGACCTGCACAGGTCTGGGCCAGTAAATAACCCAATACTACGCTGAGCACTGCGAATGCCAGCGCTTCAGCAATAAAAAGGAAAGACACGTGAGAAGGGGCCAATCCCACCGAGGTGTAGACGGCAATTTCCCTTTTACGCTCGTACACGCTGCCGATCATCGTATTCAGCACGATAAGCACGGAGATTAACATGGGGATGAGGATGTTGGGCACACCGCTGTAGCTCAGGGCATCGGAGGCGTTATACATGAAGGTTCCCTGTCTCTCTCCGGTGAAAAGGGTGAGGCCGAAACGGTCCACCAGGTTTCGAGCGATGGTCCTAGTCGCTTCAGGAGACTGGGGCTTTATGGCAAGGGCCTTGAGAGCCCCACCAAGGGCTATGAGAGTCTGATACGGCATAATTACGGTCAAATCTCCGGGTATGTGTTGATAGCGGCTTTGAAAAGCCTGCACATCCTCCCCGGCCTCTATGGCCTCCATCTCAACTTCGGTAACCTCCATCGCCGCTTCGCTTGGGAATATCACAGGTGTAAGGGGCTCACCATCCAAATCTGTATGTGCCTCCAACTCCTCACCCCGAAAGCAACCAACCACTTTAAAGTCCATGCCCCAGAACGAGATCGTAGCCTTTTCAGGTTGCTTCAACGAAATGCCCAGACTCCGCGCCAGTCTATCCGACAAAAGTACCACCTGCCGCTCGTCCTTCCGAAACCAGCGCCCGCAGCTTAGGATATCCCCAAGCTGACTCACCTGGGGCTCCCGATAGCTTAAGCCCACTACCCCCCTTGCCAGAACTTCCTTCCCATCCAGATGGATGGGAACCACCGTCGCCCTGGTGCGATCTTTGCCTTCCAGCCATACCCTTGGCACCACTACCGCCTGGCCCTGGAATTTGTTCTCTACCGTGTCCAGTGCTTCCGGCGGCAGGCTGTCCCAGTTGAGGATTTTCAGAAGTAGACCTTGATAGGGGGATTGTTCCTTCAACCGCAGGCGGCCTCGATGCCGCACGCTCTTAACGCTGGTGAAACTCATAATGGTGAAGGTGAGGATGATGAGGGTGACACAGGTAAGTACTGTCCGGATAGGCCGACGCCGTAAATTGCTCACCCCCAGCACAAAAGCAGCCGCGAATGCCTTGGTCCGGCTTATCTCAGAACCCTTCAGGTGACGGGCTCGCTGTTGGAGCAGTACCATTTCCTGCTCAAAACGACCCATAATAATCAGAGCCACAACCCCCGACAGACCTAATATGAAAAAGGCAAGGATTACCACGAGAGGACTGTAGGTAAGTTGAAATGCCGGGTGCACAAAGTAGATAAGACCTATGACCAATCCCAGTATAACCAGAAATGCAACGATCCTTTTGTGGATGTCCACAAAAGAAAAAAGCAAACGCTCCAGACAGTAAGAGAATGGAACGAAAAGAGCTATATAAAAGAGCACCCCGAAAAGAACGTCCTTCTGTGTTCGCTCCACATCATTGTAGATACGGCTGGCCAAAGCCCAGGAGGTTCTTGACTCCTCCATGAAGCGATCGTACTGGAAACTGTCCAATGCCCGCTCAGCGCTCTCCAAAGCCTCAAGTCCTTCACGTTGGAGGGAGCTAATTCGCTCATTACTTATACCGTGGCTTTCCAAATTGGCTATCCGCGGCTGCAGGAGATTCCACATGTCGCGAGCAACCAGGTATTCTGTGGCCGGAATGATTGGCCAGTTTTCGACGCGATATCCACTGCCCTCTGGCTTGGAGGATTCGGAATTCAGCAAAACCAGCTTTCGTTTGAGCACAGTATCCGACAGGGTTAGTTTGAACGATGTAATCGGTTCCAGAAAAATATTGGCAATAGTCGAAGAGCGGGTATCAATTCTGCTCCACCAGTAGCGTAGCGGTGTGGCCTCGCTCCGGCCGTCTATTAACTTGATTTTGGTCAGGTAGCTGAAAGTACGGGGTTCCAGGAGAGCGAAAAGGGTGGTAACCTTACAGCCAAACATAACCAGGTCAGTCTCCATGAAGCGACGTCTCATCTTAACCCGGTAGGCTGCTTTGCCGGTCATAGCCTTATCAATAGCCCAGATGATCTCGCCACTTTCCTTATCAAAACGAAACCCTTCCAGAATCGCTTTGTGAGCAGTGTGCTTGCGGTCGGCCAGACCCCGTACGTGAAACAAACCGGCAGTGTCCACCATGGTGTAAAACAAACTGGGTCCCTGGTAGGCGAGAATGACAGTTCCGGGGGCTGGCTGATCAGGGAATAACTCTCCTTGACGGATAAAGTTCGCTCGGCCGCTGAGCGTAGAAAAACCCTTAAGAGGAAGCCGGCCGGAAACCAATTCGGGCTCCTGGGTCAATTTCAGAACTAAACCTGAGATCAGCCGGCTCTGCTGCTCCAGATATTCCCAGTTCACATTTTCCGGCTTGTCGTAGGGTGTTCCCCAGAGTGGACGGCCATCGTGGGTTGTGACCAGGCTGAGTCCCAGAATTCCGGCCAGAGCACTTACCTCACCCCCCAGTGCGGGATGATCAGGAAGGTAGCTCTGCCAGGGGCGCAGCGGGCTCGGACGCAATGTATCCCGAAAAAAATGGCGCAAGCCCAGCTGTTCTTCCACTTGGCGGCTGCTACGATTCAGTATCCGGTCGATGGTCGCATAGGTCGATGTACGGTTTACCTGAGATTTCAAGTCATACAGCCAGCCGTAATTAAAACCGCCGACTCCATCGCCATGGCTGGAAAGGTGTAGAGATATGAAAACGGTGAGTCCATAGTCACTGACAAGTCTTCGCAAAGTGCGAGTGCTTTTTAAACATTTCAATTGTTCACGGGCGTCATCGAGAACAGCCTGTTTGCCTCTGATCGCAGCTGGAATAAGTTCCTGCAACACCTGGCGTTCCTCAAGAGTAACATCTTGGTAAGAACCGCGCCAGCCAAGCTGACGCAGAAGAAAACGTCTGTCCGCCAACTTCCGAATCAGATTTTGTTTATCATCTGCTTGCCTTTCCAGGCGGAGTTGCATCAGTCTTTGATTTAAGGTCTCCACCTCTCTTTTAATCTCCTCAGCCAACGCTGCACGCAAGCGCTCAGCTGATGTTTCGTCTAACTGTTCAAAGACCACCGGTGACTCAAGTGCTGCCAGAGCCTCCTCAACCCGTCCAATGCGAGCTTTCAGCTCCCTTCGCAGATTTTTTCGTTCTTTGCTTCTGGCCGCAAGAGGCCAGATGAACTCCCGCATCCCTGCCAGACCTTGAGCATGTCCACTGGTCGCCATCAGCAGCACGGATCTACCCGGTGGGTGATCACGAAGGCGACGCGCCAGATCCAATAAAGCGACGATGCTCGTGGCCTCGTCAGCACCGGGAGACATTCCTGGCACCAAGGCAGTGCTGTCATAGAACGCTTCTACCACGAGAAGCTGCTCTTTGAGAGCCGCATCTTCACCCTCAATCAGTGCGTAAATATTCTCACCTTGGACCCGTCGCCAGCCGCCGCGGGAGGTAAGTACCACACCTGGGACAACCAGCCCGCCTTCAGCGGCTTCGAAAGAGCCGAATAATGTTCGTGCCTGAGAGAGTGGCATCCAAAAGCGTGGAAATTGTACGGAGGTCAGTTCGTGTTTATCCTCAAAAATCCATTTGGTCGTTGGCCCCCGATCCACGTATATCAAAGCTTTTGCTCCAAGCGTGGCCGCATTGAGCCAATTCTTACCGGAATCCAACTCCATCAGGATGATACTGCCTTCCACCTTCATGCCATTGAAATTGTGGAGTTGGCCAGATCCCACATAATAGAGCGGCCCCTTGAGGCCGGAATCCGGGGTAGCTTGCGGACTGAGGGCATTTAGCCGCAAAGGTTTGATTGGAGCGCGGTGTCCCTTTACAGTGAGAGAGGCGGGCTGGTATTGGATGACTGGCAGCAGGAACCGCTGTCGTCCTACGCGTTCAATTCCCAGATCCCTGAAACTTTGTGCAATTAAATCCGCCGCCTTTCCGATTCCTGGAGTTCCCGTACTCCGGTCTCCAAGTTCAGCAAATTGCTGAATCAGAACCCGGTTGGAATCGGTGGCAACTGCAACCTGAGCAAATAACAAGGATAGGGCGACAAACAGAGGCAAGACACCAATTCCACGCCTCAGCCTTGGTCTTTTCACTGATTCTGCTACTCTTTTCCTATGACATATCCATGTCATGGTCATTGGTTTGCGAAGTCGCTTTCGCCTACGGATGGTAATTTGTGA
>JAUWKY010000052.1 GCA_030613915.1 Syntrophobacterales bacterium | reverse complement strand
TTCTGCAACCCATCCAGTAGTCGGGTCACTATCTGGTCCATTTGATCAATGCTCTCACTTGCCTCCGACCAATTTCCACTCTCCAACATCTTTTCAATCTCTTCACTTAAACGCATAGCATTGGCTACGCCTTCAGGGTCAAAGCTGTCTGCACCCATGGCCTGACACTCATTCAAATGAAATCGAGCAAGCTGGTATGAGCTGAGCAGGTCTGCCCGATTTCTATCTGTATCACAAGTGGCATTGGCGACGACAAGCCAAAGCAGCGCCAGTCCCACCAATGTCAGTATGCGCTGTTTCACCATATTTGTTCCTGAGGATCTTACCCGAAAGGGAGAAAAAACGTGTCAGCCTCTCAAATCAAAAAATTGGCCTTACTACGCTTGAAAACCCAAGTCAAAGGCCTTCAGGTTCATCTTTAAGAAAGCCTTCTTTGTTTTAGTATTGAGAACCGTCTCCACAACCTCTCTGCCAAAGGGCATTTCCGCGTGTCGCATGAGTGCACCTATCATCACCATGTTCACCGACAGTTCCGACCCGGCCTCACGCGCAAGCGATCTGGCGTCCAACGCAATGAGCCTGTTCACATGATTTGACACAGTGCGCATCATCTCACCCACATCCGGGTATTGCTCCCGGCCGCTGGCAACAGCAAATGGAGAAATAGGGCTGTTGTTCGAGATTACCAGACTGTTCGATGAACACTTACGCAAAGCCCTCAAGGTTTCCAACGGTTCAAACGACATAAGAATGTCTGCCTCACCGTCGGAAATAACCGGACTCTGGGCCGCTCCCATAACCACCGCAGACTCGACCACGCCTCCCCGCTGGGCCATGCCGTGAACCTCGCTCACCACCACAGGAATATCAGTGAGTAGGGCTGCTTCCCCCAGCATTCTGGTAGCCAGCAGGGTTCCCTGCCCGCCTACTCCGGTGAAAAATATACGCCAGGCTTTCATAGAACCTCTTTCTCCTTTGTGTTCTTCGTGCTCTTGATGGTGAAAAATATCAAAACATAACGATCAAGCTGTCTTCTTCTTTGGCTTTATGGCGTGACAGATCTGCTTACAGACACTACAGCCGCTACATAGATGTTCATCGATGCTAATGAAGGCGCACTCTTCCTCATCCTCACAGTAGGTAAAGGCGGGACATCCAAGCTCATCCAGGCACCTTCTGCACATATCACATTCATTGGTCACCCGGAAAACTACTTTTTGCTTCTTGCCGGTGACACGCCTTTCGAATAACGGGCAAGGCGATTTGGAGATGACCACTTTAACTCCAGGGCGCTGCTTGTCCCCAAGCATTTCCTTAAGTACCGCAACTGTTTTATCTACTTGAAGGGGATTCACTGTCTCTACCTGATCTACACCACATCCCCGCACTACGGCCTCAATGTCCACTTTTGGAGGTTGGCGTCCTTCAGGAGTAAGCTCAATCCCGGGGTGGGGCTGTTGCCCCGTCATGGCAGTGGTGCCGTTGTCCAATATAACCAAAATAAAGTTGTGGTCATTGTGCACTGCATTGATCAATCCGGTAATTCCAGAATGAAAGAAAGTTGAATCTCCGATGAAAGCCACCACCGGCTCCTCCTGAGCCTTCGCAAAACCACCAGCGCTAGAAACGCTGGATCCCATGCAAAGAAGAAAATCAGCCGCCTCGAGCGGCGGCAAGATACCGAGGGTGTAGCAACCAATATCTGTGGGATAGATGGCTGTGGCATCGCCCAGGGCCTTGTTCACAGCATAGTAGGAGGCCCGGTGCGGACATCCAGCACAGAGATTGGGAGGGCGCTGTGGAAGAGCCGATTCCATTTCCACCTTCGCCGGTTGATATTTGAGCTGGAAAAACCGAGCCATTGCAGATTTCACTTGAACTGGGTCAAACTCGTAGTACCGCGGTAATAATCCTTCTCCTTTGCCTCTAATTTCTAGGGTGAGCCCATTTTCCTGGGCAAGTATCTTGAGCTTGTCTTCCAAGAACGGCTCCAGTTCTTCCACCACCAGGACTCGCTCCACCCCTTTAAGAAAATCAAGACAGATCTCGCCAGCAAACGGGTAGGTCATGCCCATCTTTAGCACTCTGACCCGGTCGGCCATGTCCAGTTCTCTGATGGCATCCGCAACATAATTGTAGCTCACTCCGCTGGTCACCACCCCCCAACCGCCCTTCCCTTCCACTCTATTGAAAGGGGAAGCACTGGCCTCAGTCCCGATTTTATCCATTTTTTCAAGTAGTTCTACATGTAGCCTGCGCGCTACCATGGGCACTGGTACCAGGTTGAAGGGATCTTTTTTAAAAGCCCCTGTACGACGTGGTGGCTGGAGCAAACCCACTTCCACAGGGGTACGACTGTGGTTCACCCTGGTGGTGGTGCGCAACAATACAGGAATCTGATAGGCCTCGGAGAGCTCAAAGGCAGCCCTAGTCATCTCCAAGGCTTCCTGAGAATTGGCTGGCTCCAGCATGGGCAATCCTGCGAGCTTGGCGTAGTAGCGATTATCCTGTTCATTTTGACTGGAGTGCATGGACGGATCGTCAGCGCTAACTACAACCAAGCCTCCCTTCACTCCCACATAGGCAAGCGTCATAAGCGGGTCAGCCGCCACATTCAAACCCACATGCTTCATACTGCACATAGTACGCAAACCGGAAATTGCGGCTGCAGCAGCAGTTTCCAGGGCCACTTTCTCATTGACAGAATATTCGAAATAAAGATCTGTTTCCTGGGAGATCCTATAGAAATTATCACCGATCTCCGAGGAAGGAGTTCCAGGATAGGTGGTGGCAAAGGAGATGCCTGCCTCCAAAGCCCCCCGGACAATCGCTTCGTTGCCAAGAAGCAGTTTCTTGCTACCCGGTTGGGCTGTTAGTAGTTCATGCATTGTTAACCTCTTAACTTAAGGATGTTAACGGCTCGACCGTGTTCGCCAGGATCTGTTCATGGTCAATAGAAACTACCTTCGAAATCAACTCACGAGCTTCCTGCGATCCACCACCCCAGGAGCTGTCTCTTCATCACGATTGATGGAGCCGGCTTCCACCAGCTGAATACGTGGGGTGACCCCGATTCCCCCTGCAACCTTTTCCCGTATACTATCCACTAGAGATCTCTGCTCTCCCATCTTATCAAAGAAGAGGTCCTCAGACACCTCCACCAGCAGTGTAAGCCTATCCAAATAGTCTGCTCGCTCCACCACCAACTGACAAGGAGGCCGGACACCCTGGATCTCTTCAAGAATATCCCCAATCCTACTCGGAATGATGTTGATTCCTTTGACTATGATCACTTGATCGGTGCGTCCCAGCACTCTGCTCATCCGGACCAGAGTTCGACCACATTGGCAAGGCTGGTATTCCAGAGAACAGAGATCGCCGGTACGGAATCTGATCAGGGGAAACGCCTCTTTCGTAATGGTGGTTATGATCAATTCCCCAACTTCTCCAGCTTCCATTCTTTTGCCGGTTTCCGGATCCACCACCTCTACGATGAAGTGATCCTCGTTCAGATGCATTCCCGCTTGGTAAAGACATTCGCCGGCTACGCCAGGTCCCATTATCTCGCTAAGGCCGTAATTATCTGTGGCCTTTACATAGAGGCGATCCTCAATCTCTTGGCGCATTTCTTCGGTCCACGGTTCCCCGGCAAGCATGACATACTTGAGAGTAAGCGTCTTGGCATCGATCCCCATCTTTTTCATACGCTCGGCAATAATAAAGGCATAAGAAGGGGTTGCCACCAACGCCGTGGTCCGGTAGTCCTGCATGATCGCCACTTGCCGTTCAGTCCGTCCCACCGAGGTAGGAAGTACGGATGCACCGACAAGCTCGGCGCCATAGTGAAGGCCCAAACCTCCTGTCAGGAGTCCATAATTTAAGCTTACTTGTACCACATCGTCAGCGGTGACTCCCCCGGCGGTAAGAATCCGGGCCACAAGCTCGCTCCAGTGTTTGAGGTCTTGTCGTGTATAGCCCACCACAACAGGCTTGGTGGTGCCTGAGGAAGAATGGACCCGTACCACCTCACGCAAGGGCACAGCAAAGAGATCATAAGGGTAGGCGTCGCTGAGGTCCCGACTGCAAGTGAAAGGCAGTTTTTGCAAATCATTCAGCTCAACTAGATCCTCTGGCTCAAAACCGATTGTATCGAATTTCTTCCGGTAGAAAGAGACGTTTCTGTAAACCCGATTGAGCGTTGCCTGCAGCCGTTCAAGCTGCAACTGACCCAGCTCATCCCTTGACATACATTCATATTCTTGGTCCCAAATATTCATGGCCTCCCACTCCGTCGGAGTGTCCGTTGTTCCGCCTTAGGCGGGCCAGTTGTCCACGGACTTTGAGATTTTAGTCTTCCCATACTTCCCGGTAGCCCTTCCCCAAATAGGCTCGCTTTACTTCATTATGTTCGAGCAGCATCTGGCATTTCCCTTGGAGAACCATTTTCCCTGTTTCCAGTACGTAGCCACGGTCTGCTATGTGCAGGGCGGCTCGGGCGTTCTGCTCAATCAGCAAAATAGTGGTTCCCTCCTCGCGCAATGTTTTAATGATTTTAAAGGTTTCCTTCACAAGCAGCGGCGAAAGCCCCATGGAAGGCTCGTCAAGAATAAGAAGCTTGGGCCGAGCCATAAGGGCTCGAGTGATTGCCAACACTTGTTGTTCGCCACCGCTCAGCGTACCAGCCATCTGGTTCCAGCGGCCAGCAAGAATGGGAAATTTCTCTTTAAAATACTCCATATCTGCCAGTACGTCCCCTCTGTTCCGACGGATAAATCCACCCATCTCAAGATTGTCTCGCAAGCTGAGGGTGGCGAAAATCTTGCGTCCCTCGGGTACGTGCGAAATACCGCAGCGGACGATTTGCTCGGCTGGCATTCGAGTAATGTCCTGACCTTCAAAGGCAATGGAGCCCCGGCTGGCGGGAGTAATTGCAGAAATTGTATTCAAAACCGTGGTCTTCCCGGCGCCGTTGGCGCCTATTAGGGTCACTATTTCGCCTTGGTTCACATGAAGAGACACGCCCTTCAGGGCGTGGATGTTACCGTAGTATGTATGGACACTCTTTAGGGTTAACATCTATCAATCCACCCGGTTTGCAGAGCACAAGTAAGACTATCCATTAGTGAGTAAAAGCAAGAAGTCAGGTTTCAGGTGTCAGGTGTCAGGAGTTAGAAAATTTATTTCTGCCTGCTGCTAGCTGCCCGCTGCCCGCTGACTAGTGCCCAGCGCGAAGCGCAATGCGCTTCGTGCTAGAGATCGGAGTAATCTACCTCTTCCCCCAGATAAGCCTCAATCACCAGGGGATCATTCTTTATCTGTTTCGGTTTGCCCTCCGCAATCTTCTCACCAAAATTCATGACCATAATCTCATCAGAAATATCCATTACCAAATTCATGTCATGTTCAACCAGCACAACTGTAATCCCCTGTTCGAGAATTCGGTGGATCAAAGCCGCCAACCCCTCAGTCTCCCTGGTATTGAGTCCTCCAGCAGGCTCATCCAGCAACAGCATTTTTGGGTCAGTGGCCAGCGCCCGCGCCACCTCAAGCAGCTTTTGTTCCCCCAGTGGCAGATTACCAGCCAACTCCGTTGCTCTGTTCTCCAGCCCGACGAATGTGAGATGTTGCATCGCGTTTTCCCGGATCTGTCGCTCTTCCCGACGCATTCCTGGCAGTCTAAAGCCGGTGCTGATAATTCCGGCTCGACTCTGGATATGCCTTCCCACCATCACATTTTCCAGAACAGTCATGCGACCAAACACTTCAACGTTTTGAAAGGTGCGGGATACACCCAGCCGAGCGATCTCTCGAGCCTTGCGACCTTCAATGGAAATACCATTCAGGGCAATAGCTCCACCATTTGGGGGTAAAATACCGGTGATCACATTGAACAGCGTGGTCTTCCCCGCCCCATTCGGTCCAATGATCGCCTTGATGATCCCTTGAGGCACCTTGAAGCTGAGGCCCTTCAAGGCCTGGACGCCGCCAAAAGACTTTTCCAGGTTCTCTACGTGGAGGAAAACAGGGGAACTTTCGGTATTCATCTAACTTTTTTCATCAAAGGAGGGGTTAAAAATCAGTGCCTCAACCTCGTTTCCAAACACGGGACATTCGCGGCACCAGGGCAACCAGTCCATCGGGCAAAAACATTACAACACCGAGGAGAATAGCACCATAAACAAGAATATCAAAGTCACGGAATACATGCAGCCATTCGTAACCCAGAAAAGTCAGTAGCCACGTGCCGAGCAGTGCTCCCCAGATGTTATGCATGCCGCCCACCACAACCATCATTACCAATTTTATCGAAAGAAAGAAATCAAAAGAACTAGGGCTCAAGAAACCCACATAGTGAGTGTAGAGACTGCCGGCAATAGAAGCATACACTCCACTCAATACAAAAATGATGATCTTGTACCTTGAGGTTTCAACACCCATGGCATCCGCAGCCACTTCACTGTCGTGCAAAGAGCGCAGGGCTCGACCAATGCGGGAGTGGATCACATTGAGAGAAAAGATTAAGGTCAGCAGCACCAGAAACCACACGAGTATGTAGTAACAGAGGTCATTGTCGAGACTAAACCCCAGAATGGATAATCCTGGGATGTCCGAAAACCCAGAAGGCCCACCGGTAAGGCTCACTTCCTCATTGAAAAAGATTTGGACGATAACCCCAAAACCCAGGGTTGCCATGGCCAAATAGTGTCCTTTCAATTTCAGGGATGGCACTCCCACAATGTAGGCCACCAGCCCTGTAATTCCAACGCCCGCAACCATTGCCAGCCAAGGCGACATGGAGAACTTTGTACAGAGTATTCCCGAAGTATAGGCTCCCAGACCAAAAAAGGCCGCGTGCCCAAGAGAGATCTGACCGGCGTAGCCCATGAGCAAACTGAGGCCCATGTTTATCAGACAGTAGATCCCCACAAATATCATGATGTCCAGATAGTGGCCGATTGCCGTCACATTCATGGCCACCACCGGAAACAGGATAAGAAAGAGAGTCAGCCCCAGAAGGGCTTTTCGATTGGATGATCGCATGTCCAAAGTATCAAGTTAGGGATTTAGCCGGTTTGGCCGGTAATGAACCGGTCAACCGGCTAAACAATCTCAAAACTCTTTTATCTTGCTGGCTTCCACATTGCCAAACAAACCACTGGGACGGACATAGAGCACCAAAAGCAGTAAAATAAGCGCTACCGCATCCTTGTAGCCGGAAGACACCAAGCCAGCACACATGGATTCAATAATTCCCAGAAAAATACCAGCCACCACGGCCCCGTAAAAACTCCCCAAGCCACCCAACACCGCGGCACCAAAACCTTTTAAGGCTAGGAGTGCGCCCCGGTCATACTCCATCAGAGATATGGGGGTAATGACGGCTCCAGCAACTGCACCTATGGCCGCGCTCAGGGCAAAAGAGATCAAGATCATGATGTTAACTTTAATGCCTACCAAGCGGGCTGCCTCCGGATTGTCGGCACACGCCAACATGGCCTTACCATACCGTGTCTTCTTGTAAAAGATGGTCATCAGCACAACCATCACTGCTGTCATAAACAGGACCCAGAGAGCCTGGGTTTGAATAGCAGCTCCGTAGAAGAACAATGGTTTGCTTCCGCTGAAGGGCGGAAAAATATACGGATCCTTGCCCCAGACGAACATGGCAATCCCTTTAAAGAGGATGGAAACAGCAATGGTGACGATGATCATTGTCAATACGGAGGCATTCTTAAGTGGGTTAATGGTAAAGCGCTCCATCAGCACCCCCACGCCAGTGACCGCCGCAACTGTTAAAACAAAAGCCAATGGGAGTGGTAGTTTCGCGGTAACCGTGAAAAAGACCATGATGAGTCCGCCCAACATGACAAATTCACCCTGGGCGAAGTTGATTATATCTGTAACGTTATAGATGATATTAAAACCCACGGCCACCATGGCGTAAATGCTTCCCACGGTGACCCCTGTGAAAAGGTACTGAATGAGCTGCCCTGTAAGAGTAATCTTTGTCATGTCCAATAAAATCTCACACCATGATGGAGATCGAAGCGAGCGTCAACAGAAAGCCTCCCCGGGTAGAACCACCGGAGAGGCTTTCATTACTATAACAACAGTGACAGAATCTACGGAGCTAAGGCCCAATCGCCGTCCTTCACCACTACCATTTCAAATGCCTCTTTGGTGAGTCCATTATGATCGGTAGGGGAGAAATTGAAAACACCATGTTGACCGATAAAGTTGGTACGGTTTTCGATGTAGTCCCTTATTTTGGCTGAATCCGGTCCTACGGCTTTCAAGGCATCGATCACCAGGTTAAGGGCATCCCAGCCATGGCCACCAAACGAAGACAGGGGCTCATTGTACTTCTCCTGGTAGGCCTTATTGTATATCTCAATGATTTTTTTCTGGGGATGGTCAGCCGGCACCAGGTCCGGAATATTAACGCGTCCCAGAGGACAGAAGACACCTTCAGCGGCACCGCCTGCCAATTTAATGTTCTTGCGACTACCAAAGCCATGGCTCTGATAGAATGGGATACTCGTCATCCCTAGATCATGCCAGTTCTTCACGGCCAGAACCTGGGTTGGTCCCACGGACCAGTTGACAATGGCCTGAGCGTCTGTGCCGCGAATACGGGTGAGTTGGGCGGTGATGTCGGTGTCTTTGGGGCCATAGCGCTCGTCGGCCACTATTTCGATACCCACCTGAGGAGCCAATCGCAGCAACTCTTCCCGCCCGCTAGCACCGAATCCGGTGGAAACGCTCATAATGGCAATCTTGTTAATCCCATTTTTCAATAGATGGTCATAAACCTTTTCAACCGCATGGGTATCTGACTGCGGTACCTTGAAGATCCACTTGCGATCCACCACCGGGGTTACAATCTTGTTGCTGGCGGCAGCGGAAACCAACGGCACTTTTGCATCGTTCATAATCTTGACCACCGCCAAAGTGTTCCCACTGAGGCTGGGACCGATGATTACAGGCACCTTGTCTTTTTTAAGGAGCCGTTTTACTGCGAGAACGGCTTTGGTCTCGTCGCTCTCGTCATCATAGATCACGAGCTCCAGAGGATGTCCGTTGATCCCACCGACTTTGTTTATTGCCTCGGCGATCATCACGGCTGTCTTTTTTTCAGGCTCACCCAGGAATGAAGTCCGACCGGTGACTGAGAAAACAGCACCCACCTTGTACGGCTCTTTTTCCTTAGTGCACGAAAATACCAAAGCAAGTGAGACTATCAATATCAGCGCTATCCATATCGCTCTTCCCTTGATCTTCATAAACGTTCCCTCCTTTTAGATCAAATTATATCCTTGTCTCTCACCCCAAAACTCTAATTGAGGTGTCACCTCCTTTCTCCCTTTTGTTGATTTTTGTCAATACCAAATATTCGGTTCTTGGCACATATGACTCTGAGCGCCAGAAAAAACACCCCTTGCTACAACACCCCAACAAAAAAAGCCGCTTCCTCGTTGCGGCCTTTTTAGAAAAGAAAAAACCGCAGGCAGTTGAGTCTGCCCACGGCCTTGATTCTA
>JAUWKY010000279.1 GCA_030613915.1 Syntrophobacterales bacterium | reverse complement strand
TGGCCCACTCCCCAAAGGGAGACTCCGAAAGGGTAGCTGCATATGCGCCGTTTCCCTTAGAGTCTGTTCTAAAGATATATGGCGCACTCCCTGCCCCTGTCTCATGCTTTCTAGGTTTCATATTCACGAACCAGACGGTGTAGACTGACCCGGGTCGAAGCCCTTTGGCATGAATGCTTATGGTATCACCACTCAGGTAGGCTGTGCCACTGGCATCTGGATGTGGCTTGGCAGCCTCCAATGGAATCCTAGTCTCGCCTGCCCAGGAGGCTGAAACAAATGCCAAGATAACAAAACCTACGGACAGAGCAATTAATGTCTTTTTAGTATCCATGAAGTTACTCCTTATTTTTAGTATATTCCCCGAAAAGCTTTCTTTACATTGGATTGAATGTGAAAAACCCCATCAGATAATTGATGGAGATGCCCCTTAGTCGATCGGCCAGTCAGCTCTTTACACTTTATTGGGAAAAAATTGGATTGCGGTAAAGGGTAAATGGTGAACGGTGAACAGTAGATTGCAAGCGGTCGGATGCCTAGTGTTTAGTGCTTAGTGCCTGGTGCGCTTTGCGCTAGCGCTGTTCCAGTTGGTGGAAGCAGGGAATGCAGAGGGTCTTTCCTTCAAAGCGCCGCGTTCGGGTTTCCATTACTTGCTCACTGCAACCCTCGCAAGTAACACTATCCATGACGCGGGCATGGCTGGGGATGTTTCCTTCCGGCTCTTTCAAGTCGAAGAGTTCATCCGGGGGAAGGTCAAGGATTTGCCGAGAGCGGGCCGCATGCAATTCCCAGAAGCGCTGGCGTTCTTCCGGGGTGAGGTCTGCGTCGCCGAGTCTTTCTCGGAGTGCTTCCCACTCAGGATCCGGTTCAGCAAAGGCTTCCGGCCTGGTGACGAGGCGGATTCCTTTGCCGTCCGAGCGACGATAGAAGGTGAAAGCATTCTTGCCGTAGTCCAGGTGGATCAGGTTACCCTTGCCAAAAGTGCAGCCGGTCAGAGACTGGATGGCATCCACCCCGCACATGTCGGTCTCCACCACTGCCACCACCTCCTCATCGTGGGCGTGGGGGCCGATGTCTCGCAAAGCCACCTCTGCAGCTCTGATTCCAATGGCAAGTCCCGGGCACATGTGACCGTGGAAGGCCACTGTCTTTTGGATCATCTCCTCACTAATATAGTTGTCTTGCATGTGCTCTCTCTACTGATCACCGGTGTCATTATTTTCTTCTCAACCCTTTTTTACCCAAAACATCCCGTAGACAAAATGGGTAAATTTACCAAAAACATCGCTCCGAAAAGCTCCTCCATTGTCAAAGGTGATGGTCGGAGATCACTAAGCTCCCACCGGCATGCCCATCAGGGGCCAGAGAAAGAAAACCGCGAGAGCCACTACCACCATAAGGATGATGCTAGCCAGTGTTCCGTACATGAAGAATTCACCTGCAGTAAATTGCCCTGACTCGTAGGCTATGGCATTTGGTGCGGCTCCCACCAGCAAAAGGAACGGCATGCCGGCTGTTGCCAGAGAGGCAAACAGGATGACCTCCGGAGCCACCCCCAGATACGGAGCAATCACCAAGGCCACTGGCAGGGAGATGGCAATGGCAGCCACGTTCATGATGACGTTGGTCATGAGCATGACGAAAAATGCTATGCCCATGACGAACAGGAACCAGTTGGCTCCTTCCAATTTCATCAGCCATTTCACCGCCAGCCATTGAGCTGCCCCAGTTTCCCACAGGCAAAAACCTAAGCTTATGGCACCTGCGAAAAGGAGAATGATGTCCCAGGGAATTTCTTCAAGATCGTTGACGTCGAGAATGCCGGTAATAAAAAATAAAATTGTGGATGTCACAATGATGGCAGTTTTATCCAAGGGTTCTAGAGCAGGAATAAAAGAACGCAGAGACATAACCAGGACACAGGATAAAATGATACAGGTGGCCACGATCTCTTTTCTGGTGATAGGGCCAAGTTCATTATTGAGCCGGATGGCTCTTTGTCGCAGGCCAGGAATAACTTTCTTCTCCGGCCTGAAAAAGATCATGAAAAACCCCCAAAGTAGAAAGACCATGAGCCATCCGACTGGCAACATGTAGTAACTCAACTCAAAAAAATCTACCTCCCTACCAAGAACATCGTTGAAGATACCGATAGCAACGGGACCTCGTGCGGCCCCTAGAAGTGTGACGACACTGCCGGCCCCAGCTACGTAAGCCATGCCTATCAGGAGACCTTTGCCGAATCGGGTTGGTTTGTTTCCCTCTCCGTAAAGCCCGTGTATGGACAACAGAAGAGGGTACATGGTCGCTGCGACCGCAGTATGGGCCATAATATGGGTCAAGGCTGCGGTCATTAGGAAACAACCTAAGTAAATCATGCTGGTTTTCTCACCCACAATCGCCAGCATTTTGTAGGCCAGACGCCTGGTGAGTCCTGTCTTGGTGAAAACCATACCTATGACAATAGAGGCGAAGATGAACAGCACCGAGGGGTCCATGAAGTCAGTGAAAGCCCTTCTGGCTGGACGAATAAAGAAAAAGACCTGGACTACGCCTATAGCCAAGCTAGTAACCCCAACGGGCACCACTTCAAAGACCCACCAGGTTGCGGCGAGAAGTGCTACAGCTAGAGCACCCTTTCCCTCCCTGCTCAGAGCAAATTCCATCCCCATAGGATCTACGGCGTCGGACCAGGGAGGGGAGTAATAAACCACCACAAACAGCACTATCCCCAAGAACAGGAAGACGAGTCGTTTCCAATTAAACGTGTCGCTGTCTGGGTTGGATTTGAAATCGTCAGGCATGGATGACTTCTCACTCGCTGTTTGAAAGAGGAATGAAGAGTGTTTGTAGGTGTCTACAACTCACAGGCACTAAGAGTTTCAACTACTTCCCTGAACATGTCTCTCTGCCTCAAGATACCCACGATTTCTTTACCCCTTGTCACTAACAATGACTGATGGTGCTCCAGGGCCAGTTGGTGTACGGCCTCGGCCAGGGAAGCATTTTCATCGACGAACTCTCCTTCCAGGGGAGTATGAATCAATCTTTTTACTTTCAGCCTACCCGCTGCTTTGCACAGGTCCATTAGTGGTTGTTCCCAAAAGCGGCACTGCATGAGCATGGGTCTCAAGTACTTTCGACTGAAGCCGAAACGTCTCAATGATCGCGAATTCGCAACGTGCTCTCCTTTCGGTTCCAGGGCTCTCAACACATCCAGCTGACTGAGCTTTCCCACAACATGTCCAGATTCATCCACGATCAGGAGTAATTTGTGGTGAACATGCTCTCCATTGAACTCCTGCTGAGCTGTCTTGAGGGCCATGGCTGCCTCGTAGAGAGTCGCCTCCATCGAAATCGTCCCGTACTCGGAAAGGGGAGTCATTATATCCTTCACGGTTTTCATTTTCATAATAATTCTCCCAAAAATCCGGTAAGCCGGAATAGAAAATAGATACCTTATAATGAAAGCAACTAACTGAGCCGAAGTCAAATGTTGTGTTTAACATTAGGTAATGCGCTAGTCGTTTGTCAATTTGGTGGAGAGATTTTATATCTCTTTGGAGGTTAGTTACCTTGGCGCCGCTTACGTGCCATTCAAGAACGTGAAGATTGAAAAGAGCCTGTTAGCTGAAACCACA
>JAUWKY010000094.1 GCA_030613915.1 Syntrophobacterales bacterium | reverse complement strand
TTTGATGCTTGGGATTTGGGATTTAGTATTCTGCCTTCTGTCCTCTGACCTCCTTGGCGCGCCGAAGCCATCAGGCGAAGGCGGCTGATCTCTGACCTCCTTGGCGCGCCGAAGCCATCAGGCGAAGGCGGCTGATCTCCGACCTCCTTGGCGCGCCGAAGCCCCCAGGCGAAGGCGGCTGATCTCCGACCTCTGTCCTCCGTCCTCTACCTTTCTGGCACACTGGTTGCAGTAATTAGAGACATCCGAAATGAGTTGAATTTGATAAGTATTTGGTATTTCAGCAGAATTGTCGCTTTAGAGGGCTTGTGGCATCTTTACCTGTGTATACAATAAGATACATGACAGGGTGAGGGGGGGAAGATGAAAAGGAAACGCATTGGTGAAATCTCGTATTACGAAAGCAAAATTAGATTGCTGAAAACACCAAATTTGGACCCGACTCTTTTAAAACTGGGATGTTGGGATGCACCCTTCGATAAAGTGGGACTTTCTAATCAGAGAAAATCCCAGTACTTTATCAAACAGTGCAAGAAATACTACGAGCAGAAGGTCGAACGGATTCATAAAGAAAACCGTGCGGCACGCGGGGGCACATGGTTTGCTCGTTTGGGTCTATAGGAAGAAATAAGGCATAGAGCATAGGGTAGGGGATCTTAAATATAACTTTACCCTGTACTCCATACCCCATGTTCTATGCCTTCCCAAATCCGCAATCCGAAATCTCAAATCCCAAGCACCAAATTACAAACAAATCTCAAATTCCAATACTCAATGACCCAAACATAGATTGGAAATCTCTCTTTAATATGATGTGAACGTTTGAAATTTTGAATTTGGGTCATTGTTATTTGTTTGTTATTTGGGTTTTGTGATTTGTAAGTTACATTAACTTTTGCCTCCAACCTCAAGCGAAGCGCTCCTCCAACCTCCAACGGCATAGCGCCATGCCCCATGCCCTATGCCCTATGCCTTCCCAAATCCGCAATCTACACTCCCCATTTTTATTGACTATACCGCCTAATTCAGATTAAATTGAGAGCACCTATTTCAATGACACGCGCAAGATTTTGTGATTAGACGGGTGCACTGAGGTGTACTCTCACTGTAATCTCTTAAAGGGAGAGAAATTATGGCAGCGAAGAAGCCTTTGACTATAGGGATACTTACGGGCGGTGGCGACGTGCCCGGGCTGAACCCATGTATCAAAGCAGTGGTTTACCGCGGTATCGAGGAGGGCCTCAATGTAGTAGGAATCCGAAGAGGTTGGGCAGGTCTCCTCGAGTTCAACCCCGACGACCCCGAGAGTAAAGAGAAAAATATTGTAGAACTGGACAGAGCAAGGGTTCGCACCATAGATCGCTCCGGAGGCACCCATCTCCACACCTCGAGAACAAATCCGGGGAAAGTCAAATACGAGAACGTACCGGAATTCCTTAAAGGGCAAGCAAAAGAGGACGAACTCAACGATTTTACCGCGCATGTCCTCAGCAACCTGGAGCACCTGGGCATCGATGTACTGATTCCCATTGGCGGAGATGACACCCTCAGTTACGGGGAGCGTCTCCATGAAGAAGGCTTCCCTGCGGTGGCTATTCCCAAAACCATGGACAACGATGTCCACGGCACCGACTATTGCATTGGTTTTTCCACCGCTGTGACCAGAAGTGTTAATTTTATCCACTCGCTTCGCACCTCCACCGGTTCCCACGAACGCATTGCCGTAATTGAGCTCTTTGGCCGCTATTGTGGAGAAACCTCCCTGATAGCAGCGTATTTAGCAAGTGTGGATCGAGCCATAATATCTGAGGTTCCTTTTGACCCGGAAAAACTTTCCCGCCTGATCATGGAGGATAAACAGGCCAATCCCAGCAACTATGCCATGCTTACCATCAGCGAGGGAGCCAGGATGGTGAGCGGTGAAGTGTTGCTGTCTGGCGAGGCGGACGCCTATGGTCATCGCAAACTGGGTGGAATTGGGATGCAAACGGGTGCAGTTCTCAAGCAACTGACCGGTCAAAATATTATCTACCAGCAGCTTTCCTACCTGATGCGCAGTGGTGCGCCTGATTCTCTAGATTTGATGGTTGCAGTGAACTATGCCAACATGGCCATCGACCTGGTGCTCAAGAAAGTGAGCGGTCGCATGGTCTCCCTCACCCAGGGAATTTACACGGACGTACCCATGAGCACCATTACAGCCGGACAGAAGAGAGTGGACGTTAGAGAGCTGTACGATACGGAGCAATACCGGCCAAAAGTCCGCCATGTAATGGGAAAACCGATGTTTCTATATTAAACGCAAAGCGCAGAGCGCATAGCGCAGAGGGCCAGCTGTACGTAATCTTTACGCCATGCGCTTTGCGAGACTGAGAGGTAACCGTGGCTACAAAAGCTGTTATCCAAGAACAACTAAAGAAGGAGCGGCTTCTCAATCGCATTACCCATCAGTTGCATGATGCCAGGGACCTGGATGAGATTTTGCTCTACCTGAAAGATGAAATCATTGCGCTCTTTGATGCGGAGAGAATCACTGTTTACGGGGTAGATACCGAAAAGCGAGAGATCTTTTCAAAAGTAAAGGAAGGGGAGGAAGTAAGAGAGATTCGGGTAGGCTTGGTAAAAACCAGCATAGCGGGCCACACGGCGGTCTCAGGAAAAACGTTTAACATTGCTAATGTCTACGACTCCGATGAACTGAAAAAACTTGACCCCGAACTCACATTTGATGCCCAGTGGGATGAGCTTACCGGCTTCAAAACCAGGCAACTCCTCTCGGGGCCCATTCTCTACAATGGCAAGTATTTAAAAGGGGTTTTGGAGGTGATCAATAAGGTTGGGGCTGAGGGATTTAGCAAAGAGGATGAGAAATATATGGGCGAGATCTGCAACGTTCTTGGACTTGCTTTTCATAATCAGGGCCGTATGCAGAAACAACCCACGAAATTTGATTCCCTGCTCAGCCAACAAATCATCAGTGAAGATGATCTCAATCAGGCGATAGCAAAAGCTAGAGAACAGAAGACTGACTTGCCCACCGTACTGGTGAATGACTTCAAGGTGCTCAAGAAAGCTTTGGCCAAGTCGTTTGAGGCTTACTATGGCGTCAAGTTTGTCTCATACGAGGAAAGAATCATCATTCCCAGCGACCTGGTTCAAGGCCTCAATCCAGGTTATATGAAACGCAATTTCTGGGTCCCCCTGCAACGTGATAACGGCAAGATGGTAATCCTCATTGATGATCCGCACAACGCTGAGCGGGTAAAAGAGATCAAGGCTCTGATGCAGGCTGAGGACTACGAATTTAGGGTGGCGTTGCGGGAAGACATTATCCAGTTCATTGATACAGCGGTTGGCAGAGGATCGGAGGAAGTTTCGGTCAGCACCATCATTGGTGAACTGAAGGGTGAAGTCGACATGAGCGATGAGGAGGATGAGGAACTTCTCAACGAAAGTGATGCAGGAATAGTGCGCTTGGCAAACCAGATCATCAAAGATGCCTATGACCAAGGTGCCTCAGATATTCATATCGAGCCCTACCCAGGAAAACAGCCCACTGAAATCCGCTTTCGACGGGATGGGGCCTGTTACAAGTACCAGGAAGTTCCCCCCACCCATTCCAACCCACTGGTCAGTCGCGTCAAGATCATGGCCAAGTTGGACATCGCTGACAAGCGGCTGCCACAAAGCGGTAAGATCAAGCTCAAGTATGGCAAGAAGGACATAGAACTGCGGGTGGAGGTTACACCCACTGCCGGTCGGCGTGAGGACATTGTCTTGCGTCTTCTGGCCTCAGGAAAGACATTAGCCATTGACCAAATGGCTTTTTCAGAACCAAACATAAAGAAGTTGACCGAACTGATCGAGAAGCCATATGGAATAGTACTGGTGGTTGGCCCCACGGGTTCAGGGAAGACTACCACGCTCCATTCCGTTTTGGGACATATTAACCGACCAGAAGTGAAGATCTGGACTGCGGAGGACCCGATTGAGATTACCCAGTACGGCCTGCGCCAGGTGCAAACTCATGCCAAGATCGGTTACTCCTTTGCCGATGCCATGAGATCATTCCTTCGAGCCGATCCGGACGTGATCATGGTGGGTGAGATGCGTGATGCAGAAACTGCTTCCATAGGGTTGGAAGCATCCCTCACGGGCCACCTGGTGCTCAGTACCCTGCACACCAATAGTGCCCCGGAAACTATCACCCGCCTCATTGACATGGGCATGAATCCGTTAAACTTCGCCGACGCCTTATTGGGTATTGTGGCCCAGCGGCTCGTACGTACAATCTGTTCTGAATGCAAAGAAGCTTATAAGCCAGATCAGCAAGAATTTGACCTGCTGGTGCAAGAATATGGCGAGGATATTTTCGATGAACTCGAGATAAGCTACAGCGATGACCTGCAGTTACATCGCGGGCAAGGTTGTGACCGCTGCAACGACAGTGGTTATCGAGGCAGAGCAGGCATACATGAGTTGCTTGTGGCCAGTCCAGAAATCAAAGAACTGATCCAGAATCGGGCGCACATGGAAGAGATCCGCAGGGCTGCCGTAAACGAGGGGATGCGTACCCTCAAACAAGATGGTATAAGAAAGGTATTCGAGGGATTGACTGATTTCACTCAAGTCCGAAGAGTCTGCATCGTCTAGAGCGTGGCAGCAACCATCCTGCTAACCTTTTTGAGCGAAAAGCTTCGCCAAGACCGTAGAATAAGTTAAACTTAAAGTATAATATTCCTGCAGTTAGATCCTTTCCTATCAACTAGTCTCGACTTTGATGATCTCGTAAAAAGTCATTAATGAGACGGCACAGTAAAAAGCTCCAGATGCAAGGCGCGCGAAACTGGGAACCCGCCACCAAGTGGTGGGACTGAGCGGCCTGTCCGTCGAAGCCTTAGCGAAGCCGGAAGCGCAGCGAGCGCGAAGAATCTTTAGGAATGAGGCGCACCATGGTGTTGTTTCCGCTGGAATTTTAAGAGCTAACGTTGTATCTTGGGTCTAGCCATTGAGCAAGGAAGGAGAGAACAATGAGTGTTAAGAAAATCGTAATTATTGATGATGATCCGGAAATCTGTGACGCGATGAGCGATATCCTCTCCGAATATGACTACCAGGTATTTACTGCCTTGGATACTAAGACAGGCTACCAGCTTCTTCTGGAACAAAGGCCGGATCTTCTTATTCTAGACATTATGATGGCAACCATGAATGAGGGTCTGGACTTCGCGACCAAAATAAAGGAAAGGGAGGGGGTTTACGGAATGCCCGTACTTATCGTCTCCGCTCGCCCGCCCGTTGAGAAAGGCTATGGCCGGACCCTGGAAGAAGACCTCGACTGGATTCACGCAGACATTTTCATGGAAAAACCTATCGAGCCAGAAGAACTAATTCATAATGTGGAACTTCTCCTTAAGAAGTAAGCACTGACACAGAGTCATTTATTGGCTCGTCTTAACCCTAATGTTGCATACCTACACCGTTAAAAACCGCTGCGCTCGCGCGATAGCACGCCATCTGCGGCTGTCCTCGCCTCGGACAGGACTTCGCCGTACGGTCAAGTACGCCTCGACCTGTCCAAGCCTGTGCGCAGCCACACCTGACGCACTCTTGCGCGTTTTTCCTCGACGTAGGTATGCAACATTAGGGTTACCCTTCGCTACAAGTAGTTTTTCACCCCCTAACAGCACAGCGGATGGAAGAAGAATTGACTGAGGGGAAAGCTCAGAACGATGAAAATTCTGGTGATCGATGATGAAGCGAGTACAAGGGACCTGTTGAAAATGTCCCTGGAAAGCGACGGATATACTGTTTTTGTGGCCGAGGACGGTCCCAAAGGACTGGAGATTTTTGCCAGGGAACTTCCGTCCTTGGTTCTAACGGACATCAAGATGCCCGGCATGGATGGCATCGAGGTCCTCAGGAGGGTGAAAGAACAGAGCCCCGATACGGAGGTCATTGTCATCACCGGTCACGGGGAGATGAATCTGGCGATTCAGGCTTTACAAAACGAGGCAACAGATTTCATCGTCAAGCCCATTAGTGAAAAAGCACTTGCCGCTGCCCTTTTGCGCTCAAGAGAAAAGTTTTGGAAGGATAAAAAACTTCGAGGATATATCGAGAACCTGGAAAAGTTAATCAAGGATACCACGGAAGAGTTGGAGAAACGCCACGAACTCGAGCACAATCTCATCCAAACCTCGATGGATGGGATCATCGCCAATGACCGGCGGGGTAATCTCATAATTTTTAATGAAGGCGCGGAACGGATTTCCGGATATACCCGTGAAGAGGCAGTTTCCAATATCCATGTGACCCAACTGTATGCAGAAGAAGGGGCCAGGAAGATCAAAAAAATGATCTACGGCTCTGAATACGGTGGCCCCGGTCGCTTAATCAACTACGAAGTGGAAGTGCTCACCAAGAATGGCGAGCCGGTTCCCATTCTGCTCTCTGCCACTCTGCTTTACGAGGAGGGGCGTGAGGTGGCTACGGTGGGGTACTTCAAGGATATGCGTGCGGTCAAACGGCTGGAACGAGAGCTAATAAAGCGCTATGAGTTTGAGCACGATCTCATCCAGACGTCGATGGACGGGATCATCGCCAATGACCGGCAAGGAAACATCATAATTTTCAATGAAGGCGCTCAAAGCATTTACGGCTATACCCCGGAGGAGGCGCTTGCTGGTATGAACGTCACCCGGCTCTATCCGGAGGGTGAAGCCAGAAGGATCAAGAAACTGACCTATGGCTCCGAATACGGTGGCCCCGGCCGCTTGATCAACTACGAAGCGGAGGTACTCACCAAGAATGGCGAGCCCGTTCCCATTCTGCTCTCTGCCACTCTGCTTTACGAGGAGGGGCGTGAGGTGGCTATGGTGGGATACTTCAAGGATATGCAAAAGGTCAAACGGCTGGAAAAAGATCTCATCCAGAGGGAGCGGCTGGCCGCCATGGGCCAGGCCACAGCAGGTATAGCCCACGGTGTGAAAAACATCCTTCACGCTATGAAGCTGGGTGCTTTCATGGTGGACAAAGGGCTTGAGAAAGAGAAACCCGATTTGCTCCGCAAAGGCTGGAACCTGGTGGGTAAGAATATTAACCGCATTTCCCGTATGACCCTAGATATGCTGAGCTATGCGCGCAGCAGTCCACCAGCGCGCCAAAGCTGTTCGTTGAACGAAATTGTCAACCAGGTTTGTGAGTTAATGGTCGAGAAGGCCCGTGAGCGGCAGATCGACCTAGTACTAGACCTGGATTCGACATTACCATCGGTGAGTGTGGATGTAGAGGATATACACTCCTGCCTAATGAACCTGGTGACCAATGCTATCGAGGCCTTTCCCGAGAGTAGCAAAGGTGGGCTGATTACTGTGTCTAGTCGAGATGCAGGAGAGGCGGGTGTAATTCTGCATGTCAAAGATACTGGCAAAGGAATGTCCAGAGAACTCCAAGAACAAGTTTTTAAATATCTTTACAGCACGAAAGGGGCGCGGGGTACAGGTCTGGGGCTAGCTATCACCCAGAAAATAGTTCACGAACACGGTGGCACGATCGAAGTTGAATCCGCTCCCAACAAGGGCTCCTGCTTTACAATTATCCTACCGAAGTAAGGGATCATTCCACATCTCAAATCCCAAGCACCAAATCTCAGGGTTTCAGGTGTTCCGCCGGAGGCGGATCAGGTGTCAATGTTGAGGATTCAGGTGTCAGGTTTCAGGTGTCAGGAGAAAGAAAGATAGAAGCTGAAACGTGTTGGAGCGAAGCGGAAATCCCGTCTGAAGCGAAGCGGCAGCGGGGAACACTGAAACCTGAAACCTAAATTCTGGATTCTGACTCCTGACTCCTGCCTACTTTTTTTTCTTCGGTATATCGAAGGTGCTCCCTATCACCCGCTCTGCGGTCTCCACCTGATCGTCTGGAATGACAAACATGGATGAGGTAATAGTGGTGGCGTTGCTAAAAATAGTAACGTCGGCCCGTTGAAGTGCTCCGAACAGGAGACTCGATGTACCAGGACGT
>JAUWKY010000062.1 GCA_030613915.1 Syntrophobacterales bacterium | reverse complement strand
CAACGAATTAACGAATTAACGAATTTCCTAATCGACAGAGGGATGTCACGTGCGGTCGGAGGCCGATTTCATAACAAGGCGGTAGGTTTCTTCGTAGATGTATTTGCGGGGCCCAATGGCGACGATGTCGATAATACCTCTAGATGGCTTGCGGTAGATGATTCTGAATCGGCCAACCCTGAAGCTCCTCAGCCCCTCCAGCTCACTCCGAAGCGATTTGCCTATATCAGGATCAGATAGAATAGCCTGCAGGGCCGCCTTCACCCTTCTTTTGATCTCCGGGTGCAGGCTCCGTATGAAATCAGCCGTCTCCTCAGGCATCCTGAGCCGGTTCTGCTTGATGCGCTTCTGACCCATGGGCTAGTCGAACAGCTCTTCCAGCGTGTAGAGTTTCCTCTTCTTTTTGAGGGCCACAAGCCCCTGCTTGATTTCCTCCATTAAATCGGGGGAGGACGCTATCTCAATTGTTTCTTTCCAACTCTCGAACTCCTCTGGACTTACTAGGACTGCAGCAGGTCGGCCGTTCTTTGTGATGACGATTTCCTCATCTGTCGAGTAAACGGCCTCAACCAATTCGCTGAGTTTCATTTTAGCCTCTGACAGAGACAAGATTTTCATAATCAGACCTCTTTTTTAGTTGACTATAATTATAGTCAGAAAATATACTAACCTCTATTCATTGTCAAGATGAAAAGGGATGGGGGATGGGGGATTTTAGATTGTAGATTGCGGATTGCGGATTTAAGAAAACAGAGATTCTACTGTGGGAGCGGCTTTCCAGACGCGATCTTGCGATTTGAACGATTTGAACGACTTGAACGGTTTAAACGATTTACTGCTTACTGCTTACCGTTTACCGTTTACTAATAACCTAATCGACTAATTGACGACTTTCGTGGGGCTAGGATTCCCTTCGGCAAGCTCAGGACACGTAGGGCATGGAGCATGGAGTAAAAGATTTCCCGCCTCTTGAGGTATTACAGACGGTGTTAGAGCAGGAGAAACGCTCTGGATTAGTTTATCCCAAGATATAGTAGCTGGCTCTCAATTAGCAAAGTATGGATTAAAGTATGCGATATGAAGTTTGCCAGCGCTTTTATAAGGCTTCAGATGACAACGCTGAGGGTGAAATGTTGCGAAGCTGTTAGCTCCGTTAGGGGTAGCGAGTGGTTAGCCCTCTATCATCTCCGGATTGTGTTCGTCGTTGGCTTGCTGCTCATGAATGCGATCTTGAAAAGGCCCTGTTGCTTGTATCAGCTCAGTTCTAGGCTTCTGAACCTATCCCCCAACTCCCCTCCCGCTTCCAAAAATAGGTCCCTTATGTGGTCGTCCATTGCGAAGTAGAAAACTTGCCAGCCAGTCTTTACCAGGCGTAGGGTTTCTGCAATCAGATTTTTCCGACGGTCCCAGTCGGAGTGCTGGAAAGCGTCGTCCAAGATTAGGAAGGCAGTTTGCCCTTCCATGGCTATCGATGCGAAACCGGTTCTCAGAGCAAGGAGAATCTGCTCCTGCGCGCCGGTGCTAGTATCTGCAAGGGGATATTCCTCGTCCTCGTCCGTAACGAGAACCAGTCCACTCTCCTCGTCCTGCTTGATTCTTTTATAGCGGCCCGCCGTGAGCGCTTGGAGAGGTTTCGTGAGCTCGCCCCTCTTCAGGCCGTTCGCTATCCTGGCATCTTCTTGCTCACGGAATTCCTTTATAGTGGCGCTGACCTGGACCTTGGCGAGGATGTCGGCGGTAATATCCCTGTATTCTTCTACTGTCTGTCCACGCTTGTCTCTGAGAGCAGTGATCAGGTCTTCCCGATCCGCGCTTTTCGAGCCGGTCTCCTGGATAATACGGACTTTTAGCTGTTCGAGTCTTCCCACCTCCTCATCCAAAGCGTCATTAATCTGTGCAAGCTTTTGCCCGAGAGTCTCGTAATGCCCGGCGTCCCATTCCGCTCCCGGGTCCTTGTCAAGGTACTCCTCCTCTTTTACACCCAAAGAGACAAGGTTCTTTTCTTGTGTGCTGATCTTGTTTTCGAGATCCTTGATACTTCTCCTGAGTGTTCTAATTGAGTCCCGCCATTGTTGTGGCGGACATTCGGCGCCTGTGAACGCCTTTAAGGTTGCAGCAATACTGATCTTGGAGGAATTTATTTCGAGGGTGAGCTTGTCCACCTCTTCTCTCAGAGCGGTGGCGCGGATGTGGTTCTCTTTGAGCTCCTCCAGTTGCGCTTCGAGCACCGCCCTGTTGGTGAGCTCGGAACCAAACCTGCCCTTGAAATCCGCCTTGATTCTGTCCAGCTCCGCGCTCTCGCCCGACCTAGCAAGCAAATTCCTTGTTCCCACGTAGTAGAGGATGAAGAAGGCCAGCGCCCCGATGCCACAGATGACGAGGGGGATGTTGAGGCCAAGAAAGCCGGTGACAAGCACGCCCACAAAGAAGAGCAACGCGATGAGTATCAAGATCGGTTTCGGACCGAAGACGGTATGTTTACTTATGATCTCTGAGTAATCACCGAGGACTTTCTCTGTCCACCTGAAGTCCTCCTCGCTGGTGCCTTCCAGTTCTTCGAGCGTCTCTGACTTGGTTTCAGCTTCCGTCTTTTTGAAGTCGAAAATACCGATATCCGCCTCGAGTTTCGCTAGCTCCTCTTCGGTCGGGAAATCATCCTTGTCACTGCGTAGAGTCTGTATATGTTCGTACAGTTGCAACGCGTAGTGGCGCTTGGCCTTCTCAAGTTTCTTCTGCTCAGCTTCAATCGTTTCCTTTTTCTGCCGGAGGTAGTAGACTTCACCAGAAGCGTATTCCTGTTCCACATCCTTGAGGAGAGCATTCAAGCTACGGAGACGCTCTTCGCACTGCATCCTATTCTTCACTTCTCCCTTCTGGGGGCCGACTATCAAGCAATCCTCAACGTTCGTGACCTGCAGGATTTTCGAGATTCTGGCCGCTATTTTGTCAAGAAGGCCCTCACCTGAAAGATAATTCTTGAGGATGACACGGCCAACGCCGTCTTCCTCTTCCTCGGCTAACACGGTTTCTCCTGCCTTTACAACGAGAAGGCGAGAGAGATCCCTGGGCAGGCCAGATCCTTCCTCCCAGTACTCTTCAAGCTTCTTGCCCGTCTTTGTGAATGACACCGAGTCGTCCTCTAGGCCGGAAACAATGATCCTGCCACCAAGGTCCCATTTTCTTAGGTTCCATTTGGCAGGAGCCCTTTTGCCAGTCTTGAAAAGAAGATTGATCATAGTTTCCACTATGTACGTCTTGCCGCTCTCGTTGTGCCCATAAACGAGGTTTAGATCCCCCGGCTGGAGCTCAAAATCGCTGTTCAGGGGGCCGGCTCTCTTTATCTTTATCCTGTAGATCCTGATCGCCATCACCTACCTCACTTGCCGTAGATAGCGGAGAGGGCGGCAGTTTTTACTTGCTCCCTTGTAGGTTCGTCGCCGTCGAAATCCCAGTCCAACTCATCGATGAGCTTCATTGTCCTCTCGGCTATGGCGTTGAGCTGGTGGTCCGAACTGGCAAAAAGTTCATCGATTTTGGGACCTTCGTCCTTGGAGTACTTAAACCCTTCGAACCCGTGCTTGAGCGTCTCTAGTATTGCCCTCCTGTCGGTGGCGTAACCCCTGGCCACAACCCTGACAGAGACCTTCGGGTGATCGCTAGGGTCAATTCCCCAGGATTCAATTCTTTCGTTCATCTCCTGCTGGAGAATCGAAACTTCATCATCCCTGGGTACGATAACAAAGGATTCGTTGAAGTTAAGAATATCCGTTGCGACATCCCTGGAGACGACGCTACCGTCGGAAGTGTCGAAGACAAGGAAGCTTCTTCTTCCTGTCTCGCTGATATCCAAGCCGCAGGGAGAGCCGGGGTAGTGAACGTTGTCTTGACTGACCGGCTTGTGGATGTGGCCAAGTAACACAGTCCTGGGCTTGAATCTTTGGAGATCCTTCCTGGAAAGTGGCATATAGGTACCGGGCTCTAGGGGGTTCAGCTCCTTCAAACCTCCGTAGTAGTCACCGTGAGCGACAAGGATCCACTCTTTCCCCTCGATCTCCTTCTCCATTTCGGCTATCTTCTCGCCCATCTCTCCCTTCTCCTCATACGGAATGAGAAGAAAGGTTGTTGAGCCGAACTGCAAGGCAGTTGGTTCGGTGTAGATGTGAATGTTGTCGCCGACTATACTTTTTCCGCTTATACCTGGATCGTGGTTGCCTGGGATAATATGCAGTCGGAGCTTGCTGTATTTCTTACAAAGTTCCTCGAATTCTGAGTAGCTGCTGAAATCTTTGTCGAACAGGTCGCCAGCGACAATAAGGTTTTCCATACCTTCGGTGCTCATCTGCTGGAAGATGTTCTCCAGGGCGTTGTATCGTTCGGGGTGTTCGCCTCGGGTCCTGAGGTGTACGTCCGCCGTTACCGCTACTCTCATGAACTTTTACCGGCTGTCAGTTAACAGCATATTCTGTTCCTTCGGCCATATAAAGAAACCTCCGGCGTTCAAGAGCGCTGTTGCTCCCGAGATGGTCGAAGTCGGATAATCTGCTCCACGTATCTACCGTGTTTCGCACTTCATATTACATCCCTTAATTGACAGTTCGCTGAAATTTACACTGTCACAAGATATAGCCGTCTGTCAATATAAAGAAAAGCCCCCACAGACCCGGCGCACAGGGTCAATGGGGGCTAGGAGCATTGAGTTTTAATCTATAGAAGAAACGATCGAATGTCAGCTGAATTTGAAGCCCCAACGGGACATTCTCGCCGGGCTTTCTTGTATGGGGTTTTGTATGGGAGAGTAAGGGGAGTGTTACACTCAAATAAAAAGGACCTTCATCTCTGAAGGTCTTTATTTACTGGCTCGGGGGGGAGGATTCCCTTCGGCAAGCTCAGGGCAAACTCACCCGCTTCCCTTAATCAATTCCAACTTCTTATCTCGACGCCAACCTTTAATCTCCTTTTCTCTTCTTGCCGCCAACCGTTTATCTTCAAATGGTTCACTGTATAAGAGTTTTCCTTTGTGCTGTCTCATCCTGTGTTCAAGCTCTGTAGTAATCCCAGTGTATAGCCGGCCCTGCCTGTCGCAGATATAGACGTACCAGAATTTGCTTCTTTCCATAGGGTATTTCCAAATGATAACGGCTCCGAATTCGTGCCACGCCTCCTCAGATATGGTTAAGGGCTAGGATTTCCCTCGCTTCGCTCGGGACAAGCTCACCGCAAGATTCTCATCAACAACTCACGGGTCAAATTATAAAAGGACCTCCATTGGGAAGGCCCTTTTATAATTTGGCTCGGGGGCTAGGATTCCCTTCACTTCGTTCAGGGCAAGCTCACCGCAAGGTTCTCTTCAACAACTCCCGGGGCAATTTTAAAAAGGGCCTCCCCGCAGGAGAGGCCCTTTTTAAAATTGGCTCGGGGGCTAGGATTCGAACCTAGATTAGAGGTGCCAAAGACCCCTGTCCTGCCCTTAGACGACCCCCGAACGGTTTATAAAGTAAGAGTTGAACTACCTTTGTGGAGTTTTTATTGTACTCAGATTTCCATGCATTACAAGCGAAAATTCTGCGGAGAGTCTTCCCCTCGATTTATACGGATGCAGATGGTGGACCACTTTACAGTCACTTTCGGAAACTTCACCTCTATGTCAGGTCTGCTCAGGGCTGCAAAAGAAACGAATGAGGAATTCTTCGTCTTTTGGAGAAAGGTCGAACCTCTTGGCCGCCTTCTCTATCATAGTCATAATAGGACCGCAGTCTTCAGGTTCATATTGCTTCTTGTCCGAGATCCACTTGATCGCTTTTCTAGCGTTCTCACCCTCGGGCATAATACTCATGCTCTCCCCTCCTTCACAAATGATAACTATCAGCCGCTTTTCCTGCTGGCATCGTAACGGTGGGTTGCCTCCGGTTCATCTACCCTACAGTTCATCCTCATCACGAGTAGCGAAACCACTCAGATATTCCTCCCACTCCATGGGAAACATGTGTTTCTTTTTGTTGTTACACTCTTTGCAAGCTGAAGCAATGTTGTTCTTGGTACTTTTGCCGCCGCGGATAACGGGAATGATGTGATCCATTGTCAGCTCATCCGGCGAGAAGCGCTGACCGCAATAATAGCAGGTCCCGCGGGCCAGCTTTTGTTTCCACCACCGCGTTTTTCGCAGAGACCTCGCCTTCTCCCGCTCTCGTCTGATCTCAGCTTCACTGACATCTACTATAAATGGTTCCGACATCTCTTCCAGCCCAACTTTGGGTGAGTGTCCAGACTGCAAAAACTGGGCCGCTCACCCCCTACAAATCGCCCTCAGTCGCATTCTATACGGGGCAAGACCGGTTATCATCTTAACGGTGCTCAAACCTTTTAAATCCGGCCGGAGTCACCATGCCAAACCTGAAAGGTGGCCCAATCTGCGGATTTGTCTCCGCCTGTTTCTGAAGAAACTCCTTGGCGAACTCGAACAGGTCCATAAGTTGACTATCTGCCTGACACATGCGAAATAGCCTTGTCTCTCCAGCCAGGGTCCGCGGCACCGCCACACTATCACCAATTTGTATCTTTTCCAGGGGGAGTTTGCCTGCGTCACTTCCCCAGAGAGCCAATTGATAGGATTGTTCTTGGGACTTGAAGGAATAGCCGCCCACCAGAAAATAGATCCTGTCCAGTTGGTCTTGCCTGATTTTCGCTTGGTCAATTTTCCCCAGGGCCTCTCGGTACTGATCAGATAGATATGCTCCAGCCGCCCCAATCATGGCCTCCACTCCCACCAGCCGCCTCTCTTCAGCATACTGCTTGAATCTCTCGCTCAGCTCCACACTGATGCCCATCCCACCACTGACGATGAAAGCGTGGCTGCCCACTGAGAACAGCTTGTCAACAGGGAAATAGTGTTCCTTCCCGTCCTCTTCGAATCTGGTAGCCATACTATCAGTGGCCACCATGATACCTTGCGAGCAAATCCCACTGAGTATTTGAGTCATATCAAATCCTAGTATTGGTAAGCGGTAAGCAGTGAGCAGTAAGCGGTAAATTGTTGAAACCGTTTAACCAGTTTGGTCAGTTTAGCCGGTTTTGCCTGTCTCAAATCCGCAATCCGCAATCCGAAATCTACCCTCTGAAGGGACTGTCCAGGTGTAGGTCGGCAGTATGAATAAATGAGAAGCTTTTCATGCGTGAGTAACGTGATGCTGGTGCAAGCCTCGCTCGACAAGACGGCGGCGACACTCTTCCTCACCGAACTGACGACAAGCTATGGGCTTGATGTTATGGATGGCACAGAAGAATCTCTGTTCACCAAAGTACTGGAACAGAAAAGGACATAACTGCTGGTTATTTACTGCACCTCCAGCCAGATACGTATTCCAGTAGTCTGGATACCGGACACCTGCTGGCGGTAGAGGTGGAACACCGCCAATCTGACAGCACACCCCGCACAGTGTGCACCATTGACCTGTGGGAAACTGGTGTCTCCTACCATCCAGGGGAATACAAGTGATTGTCTCGGGATCAAACAGCTTCTGAATGTCGAGTCGGATCCGGAGAAAAGCCTCCGACCATTTCTTTAATTCCTCGGTGAGTCCAGGCTCCAGATCGAGCCTCCGTTTATTAATATAAAAGCGCATGCCGTCAACGTCTGCAAAAACCGTTTGTTCCAACATGCCCAGGGGGAAGTAGGGATCGAGTAAAGCTCGTCTCAATACTGAAGAGCCCGTCTGGAACGACCAGTGGGCAAGCAAGCGGTCAAACCTGCCGTTAACGCCTTGCCACATTTCAGACTGGCAGTCCCTCAACAGCTCTTGCTGTACTTTTGCGAAGTTTTTGAAGAGATCGGTGATATGAAGATTCTTCGTGTCCATGCAAAGTGGCATTACACCTTTAGATAGAGTACGGTCCCTGGATTGTATACCACATTTACCTGACAGAATCATTCCATTCTCACCTCTCATTTGCTCTTGACATTTGGCTGGAAAAACCGGATATAGATACGACAAATAAAGCCTTGGGCCCTCAGCGGCTCATCGAGGTTTTGTTATCGAGTTATGCTCTAGGTGAAAGCCATCCAGACTCGTGCTGGATGGCTTTTTAAGTTTAAGGGATCAAGAAAGTTTTCTCAGATTCGTAGGTCGGATCGTTCCCGCGTTAGCGGGGTTGATCCGACATGAGAAATGGTCTGCCCATCGTCGGGTGAACTCCGCCGAGGCGGAAACCACCCGACCTACACTCTGGTTTAGGAGGTGAAGTCATGGGAAAACGAGTCTTTTTTGTCTGGATTGCTGGAATTCTTTTTCTCGGTATCTTTATCTTTTTTGCAGATTCGCAGGCCCAAACCCCAGATGTTATCAGAGTTGGAGTGACTGTCTCCGTATCCGGCAAGTTTTCCACCGAGGTTGGTCCTTTTCAACGGCTCTGTAAGGCGTGGGTTGATGAGGTAAATCGCCAAGGCGGAATTTACCTGAAAAAGTACGGTCGAAAACTACCCTTGAAACTGATTACCTATGATGACCGCAGTGATGCAACCACCGCCCGGCGTTTCTATGAACGACTGGTAACCGTGGATCGGGTTGATTTGCTCTTCGGTCCCTACAGCAGCCCCCTCACCTTTGCTGCTAGCACAGCATCCGAACAGCACCAGGTGCCATTCATAGCAATCTGTGCCAATTCCCCTAAGGTCTACAACCGTGGTTTCAAGTGGATCGTCTGCGTAATCGATACCGCATCCAGATACACCTATCGCTATTGGGAAATGGTCAAGGCTGAAAAAAAGGCCCGCTCGGTTGGATTCGTAGTAGAAGATACTCTCCATCCCGTCGGCGTCTATAAAGGTTCGCGACAACTGGCTGAACAGGCAGGACTCAAGGTGCTGGCTGGCGAAGTGCTCCCTCCGGATGTCGGCGACTTTACACCGGTCATCCTGAAACTCAAAAAGCTCAACCCTGATATCGTCTACGTCTCCTCCAACATCCCTTTTGCAGTGGCTTTCATGAAACAGGCCAAGGAGCTAAATTTAACTCCCCGGGAATTTCATTGCATACATCACAGCGGCGTGTTTCGGCAGCCCCTTGGAGATGCGGCCGACTAC
>JAUWKY010000238.1 GCA_030613915.1 Syntrophobacterales bacterium | reverse complement strand
GGTTGTTTTGATTCAATGATATATGCGAAATGCTCAATGAGAAATGATATGAGCGTTTATCCGAAGACATACGATGTCATAGTTGTGGGAGGAGGGCATGCAGGGTGTGAGGCTGCCCTGGCCTCCGCTCGCATGGGATGTAGCACCGTGCTATTCACCATCTATCTGGACACTGTGGCTCACATGCCCTGCTCACCTTCGGTGGGTGGCTTGGGAAAAGGGCACCTGGTCAAAGAGGTGGATGTTCTGGGGGGTGAGATTGGCAAAGTGGCGGATCAAACTGGCATCCAGTTCCGTACCCTTAATACGCGCAAGGGGCCGGCGGTTCAGGGAACGCGTTGTCAAAACGACAAAGTGCTTTACCGTGCCAGAATGAAGTCTGTTCTGGAACGGCAAGAGAACTTGGATATCAAGCAGAGCTTGGTGGAAGTGGTGCTGGCTGAAGGCCACCGGGTAGTCGGGATTTGTGACAATCTGTCTATGGAATTCATGGCTCCGACGGTAGTGCTGACCACAGGTACCTTTTTGCACGGTTTGATTCACATAGGCAGCCAGCAAATTCCTTCAGGGCGTGCCGGGGAATTTCCCGCTGATGGTTTGGCTGACAATCTGGCTACGCTTGGCTTCCAGATGGGAAGGATGAAGACCGGAACCCCAGCGAGGTTGAGACGGAAGACCATTGATTTTTCCCAATTCAGAGAGCAAAAGGGTGACGAGAAACCGCGTCCTTTTTCCCTTTTCACCGAAAAGATAACCCTCCCCCAGGTTTCTTGCTTCATAGGCCGCACCAGTAAGCGTACCCATGAGATCGTGCTGAATAATATCGACTTATCTCCGCTCTACAGTGGGGTTATCAAAGGGGTGTCGGCCCGCTATTGCCCGTCGCTTGAAGACAAGGTAATGAAGTTTCCGCACAAGGAGCAGCATCAGATCATCCTGGAGCCTGAGGGATTGGATACTGAAGAGATCTATGCCAGCGGCACCGGAAACTGCCTCCCCTATGAACTCCAGATACAGCTCGTCCGTTCAGTGCCAGGCCTGGAAGAGGCGGAGATCATGCGGCCCGCTTACGCCATTGAGTATGACTATGTCCAGCCCACGCAGCTGAGGCCAACCCTCGAGACCAAGAAGGTGGCCGGACTTTTCATGGCGGGTCAGATAAACGGCACGTCGGGCTACGAGGAGGCTGCTGCCCAGGGGTTGTGGGCAGGAATAAACGCTGCCTTGCAGGTTCAGAAAAGGTCTCCTTTTATTCTCGATCGCTCCGAGGCGTATATGGGAGTCATGGTGGATGATCTCGTGACCAGGGGAACCAGAGAGCCCTACCGGATTTTTACTTCCCGGGCGGAATACAGGTTGCTTCTCAGGGAAGACAACACTGATCTGCGCCTCATGGAGAGGGGATACGAACTGGGCCTCATTGACCAAAATACCTTCCAGAAGCTCAAAGAGCGTCGTCGCCAGATTGCCGAGGAACTTCAACGTGTAGAGCGAGCCAGGATCAAGCCTACTGCCAGGGTGAATCAGTTTCTGGCAACAAGAAAGTCAGCAGCACTTGAGACTGCCGTGCCCCTGGCCCAACTGCTGAAGCGGCCGGAGTTGTCTTATGCCGACGTGGAGCAGTTGGAGGGCCGTGGCAACAAGCTGCCGGAACTCGTAACGAGGCAGGTGGAGATCCAGTGCAAGTACCAGGGTTATCTACAGAGGCAGGAAGCAGAGGTGAAGAAATTCAAGAACCTCGAGAAAATAAATATCCCTCCCAGCTTCGACTATAAAGAGGTACCCGGGTTGTCCAACGAGGTGCGTCAGAAATTGAGCGAAGTCCAGCCCATCTCTTTAGGGCAAGCTTCCAGGATCTCTGGGATGACCCCAGCGGCTCTCTCAGTTCTGATGGTTTACCTCAAGCGCATCCGAGAGAGCCAGCAGACCCCGCCCCCGGCCCCCCCCCAGGCTTGATCTAGTTTGTTTCCATCCATCCAAGGACCCAGGACTTTCCCCAAAAATGTTATGAGCGACACAGGCCAAAGGGGAAGGCTCGTCCACAACGAGCAATTCGCGCCATTTTATGGCAGTGTCGCTTTTGAAAATGCACCAAATCTTCATGCTGCCTCTTGCGAAGCTGAGATGCGTAAAGACAGGAGGCTCAGGTGCTCGTTGTTTCTCAGCCTCCCCCTTCGGCCTTCCTGGTCTTTCATCTGAGTGACCAGGCCGGAGCCTTGGAACGACAGAAGAAACACCAGGAAGACATTTCCATTTCCAAATGAGACGTTAACTCGACAATAGCTTCAATGTATAAACATCAAGCATCCATTCTTGGGGAAAGTCGTGTCAATGGTCCTTGTTGAATTTTATGAGGCAATATGCAACCATAGCAGACTCTTCCAAGAGGGGGAGGAAACGTATTTCCTGGGAGACCGGATGCTGAGAAACAGTGTAAGTTACTCTGATTAAAAAAGAATTTGTTTCACAATCGAGAGAAATCCGCTATATTGGCACAAAATATCCGGCCTGGAAATTGCTATTAATGAGACATGAGCAGATCATGCCGTGGTAAAAGACTATCATCTAATCCGGGAGGACAGGATGGAGATGGTTAATTTTAGACAATTTGTGGTTAATGCCGGAGCTCTGATATTTCTTTGCTTGACTTCGGTATTCACGATTTTCTTGCCAAGTGTTACTGATGCGGCCACTATGTTATACGTATCCGATACTACGCTGGAGGCCAACCTGCGGAGCGGCACCAGTCAGGAAAACCGAATCATCGGTATGCTGAAGCCAGGCACACAAGTAACCGTAGTCCTTGAGGAAGCCGGCTGGGCCAAGGTCACCTTAGAGGACGGCCGTACCGGCTGGATCCTGAAACGCTATCTTTCTGAGCGTCCGCCGTGGCGGCTGACTGCAGAAAAGCTTGCCACAGAAAACGAACAACTGCGAGCACAAGTGGGCACTATAAAAGGCGGGCACCAGGACCTGCTCCAAAAGAATAAAGAACTTCAAAAACAGATGGACCTCCAGCAAAGGGAGTTGAAGAAAGTGCGCCGGGATTACGAGGAGCTCAAGAATTCGTCGACAAACTACTTGAATCTAAAAATGGCCTACGAGAATCTGCAAAAGGGAGCCCGGCAGAGTAACGCCAAACTGGATAAATTGGAAAAGGCTTACGGGAAATTGAAAACGTCCACCGGCATCCGTTGGTTTCTCAGCGGCGCCGGGGCCCTACTGCTGGGTTGGGTTATGGGCTCCAGTGTGGCACGCTTGCGCCGCCGGCGCGCATCAGATTATTATAAGCTGTAAACAGTGAAAATGACTTCGTTGTTCATTGCAAAAAAGACCAGGGGCCAGCCCTGGTTTTTTATTTAGTCCTGGGAAACCTGGTCCTCCCCCGCGTAGCGGGATCTTCGAAGGGCCAGTGCAAAGTTCAATGGCGTTGCTGGTAAAGATTTCGAGCTGTTTTGGAGTACTGGAGTATTGGAGTACTAGAGTGACTAAAAATTCCAAATAGCAAATCACAATAACTAAGGTTTCAGTGTTCAGGTTTCAGATCTATCAATTCTGACACCTGACACCCGACACCTGACACCCTGAGATTCATAGGCAGACAGGAAAAGTAACTCGATCTCCGCGGGTAAGATGAGGTCATGGAACTTATCGAAGGTTTTTATAACAATTTTCTGAGGTTTTTCTCCTGGGAGGAACTCTCTTTTCTTTTTACAGGCACGGGCCTGTTGGTCATGGTGAACCTGGTGCTGAGCGAGGGTTTGCTTTCCTTGGACAACGCCCTGGTTCTGGCCATTCTGGTAAGTCACCTGCCTACTGACCGGTCGTATAAACTAGGGCCTTTCCAGATGTCCATCCAGCAATGGGCTTTGACTGCTGGAATTTTTGGAGCCTACTTCTTTCGGACCATTGCCATTGTCTTGGGAACCTATTTGATCCAGTTTTGGACCTTGCAACTCCTTGGCGGCGGCTATCTCTTGTGGTTGGGTTACGAGCATTTCTTTGCTGGGAGGGTGGAAAGATCTGAGATGAGCGCCTATGGCAAAGGATTTTGGGCCACGGTGCTCAAAGTGGAGTTGATGGACATAGCCTTCAGCATAGACAGCATTCTGGCCGCCCTGGGGTTATCCAAGAAAGTTTGGGTGATTTTAATGGGTGGCATAATTGGCATCCTCTGCATGCGACTTGTGGCGGGGGTATTTATCCGTTTAATCGAGAGATTTCCCCTCTTTAAACACACAGGCTACGCTCTGGTGGCTCTGATTGGCTATCGTTTGGTGAGTGAGGTGGACTGGGTCCATTTCAACAAACTATTTGCCTACATGGGGCCCGTTGGGGTGGGGGTTCTGCTCGTTTTGACGGTGGCGGTCTGGGGTACCGCCCAAGTCAGGAAGGCTAGATTGCTGACCATCAAGTCCTTGATCCAACTGACTCTGCTGA
>JAUWKY010000178.1 GCA_030613915.1 Syntrophobacterales bacterium | reverse complement strand
TGGCCCCTAAAAGATTTTGGATTTCGGATTTCGGAATTAAGGGATTAAGGAATTGAGGGATTAAAGAATTAAGATGCGGGTTTCTAGGAAAATTTCAGTTTTTCAATTCCTAAATTCCTAAATACCTAAATTCTTGAATTCCTAAATTTAGACACTTTAGCTCACTTTAGGCATTTGCTTAATGTCTCCTGAAATCTCCGTAATAATCCCTACTTTCAATCGTGCGTCCATGTTGGTTGAAGCTGTGGAGTCGGTTTTGGCTCAGGACATGACGGATCTTGAGCTCATAGTCATTAACGACGGCTCTACCGATGAAACCGAGGAAAGACTTTCTGCCTACGGCTCGCGTCTTAAACATTACCAGCAGGAAAACGCAGGAGTAAGCGCTGCGCGAAATCGCGGTATTACGCTTTCCGTTGCTCCACTGATTGCATTTCTGGATTCAGATGACCTGTGGCTCCCCTCTAAATTACAGGTTCAACATACATACATGACAGAAAACCCGGAGATCCACATTTGCCAGACAGAAGAGATCTGGTGGAGAAATGGCCGCCGGGTCAATCCAAAAAAACACCATCAGAAACCGGCGGGGGATATTTTCCAGCGCAGTCTGGAGCTCTGCCTGGTAAGCCCTTCTGCGGTGATGATGAGACGGGAGCTTCTAGAAAAGGTGGGCTATTTTGACGAAGAGTTGCCCCTGGCCGAAGACTATGATCTTTGGCTGCGAGTTGCAGTTGATTATCCAGTGGTGTTACTACCTGAGCCACTGGTGATAAAGCGGGGAGGCCACCCTGATCAGTTGTCTGCCAGAAAAGGGATAGATCGCTATCGAATAGAGGCCCTAGAGAAGCTCCTTAACAGCGGCAGACTCTCGCCGGAGCAATACGACTGGACCTGGAAGACCCTGCAGCGCAAATGTCAGATTTATGGAGAAGGCTGTATCAAGAGAGGTAAAGTTCAGGAGGGCGAAAGGTACCTGGCGCTGCCAAATAAGTACAGAAATAAACCGTGAGGCTTTTCCGGTCATTTGAGCCTTGCGCCTGTAGCCCCTTCTTATACCGCACTCTCCAGCGCTGCACGCACCGCTTCCATTTCACCTTCTGCGTAAGGACGCACCGGAGGCCAGGCCATGACGCCATCCCCAACGTTTCTGGGAATCAGGTGAAAGTGAGAGTGATCGATGAGCTGGCCTGCAGCGCGGTCATTATTTAGCAAAATGTTAAAACCTGCAGAATTGAGTTTGGATTTGACAGCCTCGCCGATCTTTTGCAGAGCTTGGCCCAATGCAGCGATTACGTCTGCTGGCATTTCAGGAAAAGTGTCGTAATGAGCCTTGGGGATTACCAAGGTGTGACCCTTGCTTACCGGATTGATGTCCAGAAATGCAAGGACAGTCTCGGTTTCGAGAACTTTTGCCGAAGGGATTTCACCGCGAATGATCTTGCAAAAGATACAATCTTCCATATTACATACCTCCAGAAACCCTTTACGAGTGCACAAATAGATTGCCGGCAATGTGGTTAAAACAATTGAGATTCTACTTGGCAGGTGCGAGCACTGTCAAATAAAGTTTATCAGTGGTCCGTTGTAGGTAGTCCGTTGTGTTCTTAACTCGATACGTTCTACACATAGCGCACAGAGCGCAGATTAGATTTAGTTTGCATATTTTTCAATAGAATATTAAATGGTAAACGGTTTAAGGAAGGATTAACCTATGGGACAATTCTAATACAACGGACCACGGACTACGGACAACGGACCGCATGTAATGAGGGAAAGGCAACGAAAAGGATTCAATAAAAAACGGTGTTTCGCTAAACGCAACCTAGATTTCCACTATGAGGGAGCTTCCCATGCGAACGGATCTCAAGAAAGAGGCCCGACAAATTTTCGAAGCTGGACTGCGTGCTGTAGACCCGAGTGAAGCCGTCAAGCGGTTTCTGACCCTGGAGGGAAATACGCTTTTGCTTGGCGAGCAAGAACTGGATCTGGAGGACTTTGAAGGAATCTGGGCCATAGGCGCGGGCAAGGCCTCTGCGGCAATGGCTCAGGCAGTGGAGGAAGTGCTGGAGGACCGGCTTAGCGGTGGGCTGGTCATTGTCAAGTATGACCACTTGGCGCCGCTTGAAAAAATCCGCTTATTGGAGGCAGGACATCCCACTCCAGATGAAAATGGCTGGCAAGCCACCCAAGAACTGGTAAACCTGGTGGAAAAACTGGGGCGACAAGACCTGGTACTTTTTTTGCTCTCTGGGGGCGGCTCAGCTCTCCTTCCCATGCCGGTAGAGGGGATCACCCTGGCTGAGAAAATGGCCGCCACCAACCTGCTTCTGAAGTCGGGAGCATCTATTCAAGATATGAACACGGTACGAAAGCACCTGTCTCAAGTCAAAGGGGGGCAACTGGCACGGTTGGCACATCCGGCTACTTTGATCTCTCTCATCCTTTCTGATGTTGTTGGGGATCCCCTGGACGTGATAGCTTCGGGACCCACTGTGGGTGATCCCACCACCTACAAGGAATGTCAGGAAGTTTTGGATCGCTATGCTCTCAAAGACACATTGCCGGCTTCGGTGAAATCTCACCTGGAAGAAGGAATAGAAGGAAAGGTTCCGGAGACGCCGAAGCCGGATGAAGCAATATTTTCGCGGAATTTATCCATCCTGGTAGGAACCAATATGCAAGCGTTAAAGGCTGCCGCAAAACAAGCGGAGAAGCTTGGTTATACGAGCCTGATTCTCTCTTCATTGATCGAGGGTGATACAACGGAGGCAGCTCGCTTTCACACGGCCCTCGCTAAAGAAATTGTTATGAGCGGACATCCTGTGGTTCGGCCTGGTTGCCTCATTTCTGGGGGAGAGACAACGGTGGTGGTCCAAGGCGAAGGAAAAGGTGGACGAAACCAGGAATTTGCTCTTGTTGCAGCTCTAGAACTTGAGGGGCTAAAAGGGGTTTGCCTGCTTAGCGGCGGTACAGATGGTACAGACGGCCCCACTGACGCCGCCGGGGCAGTGGTGGATGGTGACACCGTAGCCCGGGCGCTGGCTAAAGGACTAAATCCAAGAGAGTTCCAGGCGGAAAACAACACATACCATATTTTTCAAAACCTCGATGACCTGTTGATCACTGGTCCGACCAATACCAATGTCATGGACCTTCGCGTTGTATTGGTAAAATAGAAAATTGTGGGTTGCCAATGGTCGCTTGTGGTATACAATTGTAAACTCGGGTTGGAATATTAGTAGCCGGTACCGTAGCGCATAACTACTTGAATTAATAGGATTTGTTCCGTAACCTGCAGAGGATCAACGAAAAACCGTAAACTGACGGTGGTTGAGCTCTTGACAAGCCAGAAAGAAGTATTATCTGATAGACTCGCTTTTCGGGAGGCCTTGTGCTTGCTGGCAAAAACGGGATAAAATAGTGTGGCGGGCGGTAAAGCCAAGACCTTACAACAGGACTCGGAACGAATTTTGCTCTAACATTGTGGGGCAATCTCTGGCACACTCTGACGCGTTTTTCCACAGAGTAGGTTTGCAACATTAGGGTAAAGGCTGTAGTGATGGCACAGTCCGATAAGAAATCAACTCCTATGACCTGGATGAAACTGGCGAGCTTGACCATCCTTTGTCTCGCTCTGGTGGCTGGAGCAGGTTGTAAGCAGCTTACCCCGCAGAATGAGTTGGGGATTATAAAGGCCAGGGGCGAGCTCCGAGTGCTTATCCGCAACAATGCCACCTGCTATTACGAAGGCCCCATGGGATTTGCCGGCTTTGAATACGAGCTGGCCAAAGCCTTCGCTGACTATCTGGGTGTGAAGCTGGTCTGTGTTGTCACCCACAATTTCAAGCAAATGATCCCCTCCCTGCTTCGCGGTGAAGCTGACCTCATCACCGCAGGCTTTACCGTCACAGAACAGCGAAGACGAAAAGTGGCATTCGGGCCTGCTTATATGGAAGTCCAGCAGCAGGTGGTGGGGCGACTGGGAGGACCGTCACCTGAAAATGTGGACGATCTCATTGGTAATCCTTTATGGGTAAATGCCGGCACCTCATATGAGGAACGGCTGGGGCAGCTCAAACAGCAATATCCTGGATTGTCGTGGATGCCGGTTTCGGGATACGAGACCGAGGAAATCCTAGAGATGGTCTGGCAGGGCATAGTACCACTCACCATAGCTGATTCGAACATCATTGCGGTTAATCGGCGCTATTATCCCCAGCTAAGAATTCACTTTGCGATTGAAGAAGGCCAGCGGCTGGCGTGGGCCGTGCATCCGCAACACAATCACCTTTTGGCAGCCGTTGAAAAATGGTTCTCCCGGCCGGAAACCTCTGCCTTGCTCCAGCGTCTCAAACAACACTACTATGGGCATCTCAAGGTTTTTGATTATGTGGATCTGGTGCAATACCACAACAGGGTGCGTCATCGTTTGCCGCGGTACCGCGATCACTTCGAAGAGGCCGCAGCAAAGCATGGGTTGGATTGGAGGCTTGTGGCAGCGCAGTCCTATCAAGAATCGCACTGGGATCCAAATGCGGTGAGTTTCACTGGGGTCAGGGGTTTGATGATGCTTACTCAGAAGACCGCAGAAACCCTAGGTGTGAAAAGCAGGGTAGATCCCCGCCAATCCATTTACGGTGGTGTCCGCTACTTGGCTCAGATACACAAACGAATTGGCGATGAAGTGTCAGAGCCGGATCGGACATATATGGCTCTGGCTGCCTACAATGTAGGTTGGGGGCACCTTGAGGACGCAAGAATGCTGGCCGCAAGACAGGAGAAAGATGCAAATAGCTGGCAGGATGTGAGTGCTACGCTGCCGTTACTGCGTCAGAAGAAGTATTACCGCAACTTGCCCCATGGGTATGCTAGAGGAACCGAACCAGTCAGATATGTGGAGCGAATCAAGACCTACTACGGAATCCTTGTTCAGACCACTGAGCAAACTCCACAAAAATCTAGGCAACTGGCTGCAATGTACAGGACCTTTCAGTCAAGTGGCCTCAATCCTCCAATGTAAGAAAATTCATTCAACATTTAAAACCTGGTCCTTAGGCAGGCAGAGACGCCTGCCCCACCAAGACTTCTTCCATAATTAAAACCAATCAGTAGGGCGGGTCTCTGTGCAGGTAGAGCAGGCCTCTGTGCCTGCTGAATGATAGCAGGCAGGGACGCTTGTCCTAGTATTATTCAGATGCATCATCGAAATATCCCGCCCAAGGATATTCCTCAAGCTCAGGCCAACGTTTCCGTGGATTATCCAGGATGTATTGTGCCTTCTCCAGAAATTCAGCCTCATCCCGTACAATTCGGTCGAAATACTCATCCTGCCATATGGCTCCTTGACGTGCAAATTGCCGTTGAATTTGGAGAGCAGTGAATGATTTCCAAGAGTGCAATATGGCTTGAAGAACGTTTTCATGAATGGGTTTTACGAGAACATGGGCGTGATTGTCCATGACCACATGAGCAAATAGTATATAGCGTTCTTTTTGGAAGTGCTCCAATGCTGCAACAACGAGAGT
>JAUWKY010000156.1 GCA_030613915.1 Syntrophobacterales bacterium | reverse complement strand
TTGAAGCCGGCGTAGAGGCTGTGGACATACCGGGAATGCTGATTCAGGTAAAACCAGCTTCAGCAGAGAAATGTGCCCGTTGCTGGGTCCATGATGAGAGCGTGGGCACTGATGCGGATCGACCCGAGATCTGTGGGCGGTGTGTCAAGGAATTAGAAGCGCAAAGCGCATAGGGCATGGAGCATGGGGCTATGCCGTTGGAGGTTGGAGGAGCGCTTCGCTTGAGGTTGGAGGCAGTTGGCAGAAAGCAGAGGTCAGAAGACAGAGATCGGAGGTCAGAAGTCAGAGGACAGGGGACAGAGATTTTCCTGTGGGAGCGGCTTTTAGCCGCGATCTTGCAGTTTGAAAGGTTTTAACGACTTCTACGGCTTGAACGATTTAACTATTTAACTAATTTTCTAATTCTCTAATTTCCTAATCGACAAATAACTACCTGCCCTGAGCGACTCGACTTGAGCTCGTCGACAAGTCTCGTCGACAGGTCTCGTCGAAGGGCTGTCTGTTGTCCGCTGTTAAGTGCTCACATTAAAAGACAGATGCTAGATCGCGGCCTGTTTCGGCACAAACTCGCCGGCCCGATCCTTCAGTTGCTGCCAGATTGTGCGGATCGGCTCGGTTTTGTTCAGGCAGTAAAAATGAATGCCTGGGGCACCTCTTCGCAAAAGATCCCCAGACTGCTCGATAGCGTATCTGGTACCTCTCTTGACTGTTTCTTCAATATCGTTCGCAACCGGCGCAAATATCTTGTGCACCTCCCGGCAGATGTAAGCACCGCAAGTATCACAGAAGCGAAGAAGCTTCTGGTAGTCCATGATAGGCAATACACCGGGTATTATCGGTATCCCCACGCCAGCAGCCGACACGCGTTCGAGATAGTGTGAATAGGAGGGATTATCAAAGAAAAGCTGGGTTATAACAAACTCCGCACCGTGATCGACCTTCATTTTGAGATAGGCGCTGTCAAGATCCTCCAGGGGGCAATCTATATGGCATTCCGGGAATCCCGCCACTCCTATGCTAAAAGAATCATCCCCCACCTCTTTGAGCAGGTCTATGAGCTCGTAGCAGTACTCTAGACCTCCCTCGATCTTTTTAAACTTTTCTCCCATTTCTGTGGGCGGATCACCGCGGAGGGCAAGCACATTTCTCACTCCTGCGTCTTCCATGAGCTCGATATGTCGGCTGAGCTCCTCGACAGTCTGGTTCACGAGGGTAAAATGATGCATGCAGGTGATCCCGAACCGGTCCTGGATCTTCTTTGCTATATCGAGGGTGGACCTGGTAGTGGACCCGCCCGCCCCGTATGTAACGGAAATGTAGTCGGGCTCGAGCTCTACGAGCTCTTCAATGGTGCCAAACAGGTTTTCTATGCCCTCGGATGTTTTAGGTGGAAAGACCTCGAAGGAAAATACAGGATCCCCTATCTTCATCTTTTCTGCGTAAATATCAGTTATATTATTGATCATGTTTTTATCCTTACTTCGTTCCTTTAGAACGAGAATGTTTTTGGACTGAGATGATAAGCATCATCTGATGAGCCACACCGTTTTCGGTTGAATAGTAATCAGTGGCCGCAAGCAAGTCAATTAAAGGTCGGTGGTCGGACCAAGCTAAGATGGGAGGCATAAGGCACAGGGCGCAAGGCACAAGGCATAGGGCATGGGGCTATGCCGTTGGAGGTTGGAGGAGCGCCTCGCTTGAGGTCGGAAGTCAGAGATCAGAGGACAGCGAAGAGACGTTGGAGGTTGGAGGAGCGCTTCGCTTTAGGTTGGAGGCAGAAGACAGAGGTCGGAGGTCAGAAGTCTGAGATCAGAGGGAAGATTGTAGATTGAGGATTGCGGATTTTTCACTGCGTAGTAGGCATAGACTTACCTTAATTTTGCCATTGTCCCTCATCGGCCATAAGGTCGGTGGGAGCTCTTTTCTATGTGCTCTTTCCTACCAATATCTTGTGCCAATGGTTTTATTATTCCACCCAGTTAAAAGTCCTGTCCACCGCTTTTTTCCATTCCTTGTAGCATTTTTCCCTGACGGTCGACTCCATGGCGGGGTGGAAGGTTTTATCTTCGGACCAATTTTTCCGTAGCCCTTCAATGTCAGACCAAAACCCGACGGCCAGACCGGCCGCATAGGCAGCTCCTAAAGCAGTGGTTTCCGAAACTTGGGGACGGATTACCGGTACATTCAGGATATCGGATTGAAACTGCATCAGCAATTCATTACCGACCATACCGCCATCGACTTTAAGTTTGGTTAATTCGACACCGGAATCCTTGTTCATGGCTTCGACAATGTCCCGTGTTTGATAGGCGCTGGCTTCCAAAACCGCCCTGGCGATATGCCCTTTGTTCACAAATCGAGTAAGTCCGGCAATGATGCCGCGCGCATCCGAACGCCAGTATGGAGCAAACAGCCCTGAAAATGCGGGTACAAAGTAAGCACCACCGTTATTATCCACAGTTTCGGCAAGATCCTCGATTTCAGGAGCACTGGAAATCAATCCCAGGTTATCCCTTAGCCACTGTACAAGGGCGCCTGTAACAGCTATGGCTCCTTCCAGGCAGTAGACGGGGCGCTGGTCACTGATTTGATAGCCCAAGGTGGTAAGCAGGCCTTGCCGGGAAGGTACAGGGGTCGTACCGGTATTCAGCAACAAAAAACATCCGGTACCGTATGTGTTTTTGGCCTCCCCCATGTCAAAGCATGTCTGCCCCACTAACGCAGCCTGTTGATCGCCGAGGGCGCCGCAGACAGGTATCTTCGCGCTCAAGGGCCCATCCCCACGGGTCGCGCCCCAGCTGTTAGTATCGCTGGAGGGTACGATATTAGGAAGAATCTGATGGGGAATTCCCAGGATTTGCAGGATATCTTCATCCCAATTCAGCGTATTTAAATCCATAAGCATAGTCCGGCTGGCGTTGGTAACGTCGGTTACGTGTGCCCCGCCCGAGGGTCCTCCGGTGAGCCACCAGATCAGCCAAGTTTCCATAGTACCAAAAAGAGCATCGCCTTTATCCGCGGCGGTCCGGGCTTCAGCGATATGATCCAATATCCATTTGATTTTGGGTCCTGAAAAATAGGTTGCGATGGGAAGACCGGTTTTGTCACGAAACCGATTTTGTCCCTGCTCCCGGCTTAATTCTTTGCATATTTCATCTGTACGAGTGCACTGCCAGACAATGGCGTTGGTGTAAGGTTTGCCTGTATTTTTATCCCAGATCACGGTGGTTTCTCGCTGATTGGTGATGCCGATAGCGGCCAGATCTGAGCCGGAAAGGTTCGCCTTTGCAAGGGCCCCCTGGATAACGTCCCCAGTGTTCTGCCAGATTTCAAGGGGGTTATGCTCCACCCAACCCGGCCGCGGAAAAATCTGTTCATGCTCTTTCTGGTCGATAGCGACGATTTGTCCGCTATGATCAAAAATGATGAAGCGGGTGCTTGTCGTGCCCTGATCCAACGCTCCCACATAATAGGTCATTTTTCAATCTCCTTTCCGGGAATTTAGGTGAGTTGGCAAGGGAGCTCACTGCGTGAGCCAGCGAGACAGGCGAGAAAAGCGAGACAGGCGAGACGAGGGGAGAAGGGCATAGTTTAAAATTGGGGTCGGACGACCGGCATTCCTACCGCGACACAAACCCTCCAATAGCCTTATTTGCCACAGCATTTCTTATACTTCTTGCCGCTGCCGCATGAGCAGGGCTCATTGCGTCCAACTTTCTTTTCGGCTATCTTTGGTTCTTGTGGATTCAATAATATTTCTAAATCGGTAATATCCTCTGGTTTATCTGGTTCCAATCCAATTGTATATTTCCAGCCCTTTTCTTCCAATATTGATGCTACTTCTTTCAGTCTTTCTTCGGTTTGCACATTAACAACAGCAGGCCTATTTTCAGTGCCTAATTTCGTTTTCTTTTTACCATCAAAAACTTTTTCCATCTTTTCACCATCAAAAATATTATAGGATTAACGGAAATGAGGTCGGGCCAAACTAAGTAGTTAATTTTGTTTGTAATGATATCGAAAAAGTGGTCAAATATGGCTCTATATTCACATTCTTGGGGTCAAAAAGAGCGCTATTCGTAGTCTGCAGAGATGACGAGGGAATTGAAGATGATCCGAGCACCTTCGCTCAGGCGACCGCCTTTTTCTCCGCTGCCGCATTAGTGTGCCGCTTTTTAGCCGAAAGGACCGCCTTTCGCAACCGCAGGGATTTGGGCGTCACCTCAATTATCTCGCCTTCCTTTATGAAATGGATCGCCCCCTCCAGCGTCACGATCCTGGGTGGTGTCTGAATGACATTCTCGTCCCTGCCGGCGGCGCGCATATTGGAGAGCTTTTTCTCCTTGCAGGGGTTTACGTTGATATCGTTCTCCCGGTTGTGCTCGCCGACAATCATGCCTTCGTACACGGGTGTGCCCGGGACGATGAAGAGCTGCCCTCGAGGCTCGAGGTTGAAAAGGGCGTAGGCAACAGCCTTTCCCTGCCTGTCGGCCACTATGGAGCCGGTGTACCGGGTTGGAAAGGCACCTCTGAACAGATCATACCCCGCATAGTAGCAGTTCATGATACCCGTGCCCTTGGTGTCGGTGAGGAACTCCTCCCGATAGCCGATGAGGGCTCGGGCCGGGATGTTGAATTCAACGCGCACCCTGCCGCTGCCCCTGTTTACCAGGTTAATCATATGTCCCTTACGGGAGGAGAGCTTCTCTGTCACGATCCCAAGAAAATTCTCATTGCAGTCGACGAAGAGGTGCTCCATGGGCTCGTATGTCTCGCCGTTCCGGTGCCTGTAGATGACCTCGGGACGCCCTACGCAGAATTCGAAGCCCTCCCGTCTCATGGTTTCGATGAGAATGGCCATCTGGAATTCGCCTCTGCCCTTGACCACGAAGCTCTCTCTGTCTTCGCCGTCCTCCACCTGTATGCCGACGTTTCTCAGCGTTTCTTTGAATAGGCGCTCGCCAACCTTACTCGCCTGAACGTATTTCCCCTCTTTGCCAGCAAAGGGCGAGGTGTTGATGGTGAAGCGCATGGAGACGGTGGGCTCCTCTACATTGATCCGCTTCAGGGGCTTCGGCGATTCATGGGTGCAAATGGTGTCGCCTATCTTGACTTCCGCTACCCCAGCGAGCACGACGATATCACCGGGCTCCGCACACTCCGTCTCCTGGAGCTTCAACCCCTCGTAGACCTGGAGTTTTGAGACCTTGAGGGAAACCTGCCGGCCCAGCGCGTCGAGGCAAACCAGAGAGTCATTGCTTCTCGCCCAACCGTTGACGACCCTGCCTATGGCCAGCCTGCCCAGATAGTCGGAGTAACCAAGGTCGGCCACCAACATCTGAAAGGGTTCGTCGGGGTCATAGGAGGGCGGGGGTATCTGCTCCACGATGGTGTCGAAGAGAGGCTGTAGATCCTCGCCCCTTTGCTCCAGTCCCTTCTGAGTAATGCCCTCACGCCCTATGGCATAGAGGAGAGGAAACTCAAGCTGCTCCTCGGTAGCGTCCAGATCTATGAAGAGATCGTATATCTCGTTCAGGACCTCATTAGGGCGGGCATCTTGGCGGTCAATTTTGTTGATCACCACGATGATCTTCAGCCCAGCCTCCAGTGTCTTTTTGAGCACGAAGCGGGTCTGAGGCAGGGGCCCCTCTGAAGCATCTACCAGGAGCAAGGCACCGTCAACCATGGCGAGGGCCCGTTCCACCTCGCCGCCGAAATCGGCATGGCCGGGCGTATCGATGATGTTTATCTTCGTGCCTTTCCAGTTAACCGCACAGTTCTTCGCCGCGATGGTGATGCCTCTCTCACGTTCCAGCTCCAGGTTGTCCATGATCCTGTCATCGATTTCCTGTCCCGCCCGGATAAGACCGCTTTGCCTGAACATGGCGTCAACAAGCGTGGTCTTTCCGTGGTCCACGTGGGCAATAATGGCGATGTTCCGCATCCGGGTGTTTATCACAAGACTACTCATTCCACGCTATCCCTCCTGAAGGCAGCAAGCAAGCGGCTTGTGGAGTATAGTCTTTTTTGAAGGGAATGCAAGGGTCTTGTGTTTGGGAAGGCATGGAGAAAAGGGTTGGAGGTTGGAGGAGCGCTACGCTCGAGGTTGGAGGCAGGAGACAGAGGTCGGCGGTCGGAAGTCAGAGATCAGAGAACAGAAAGA